>JBMOMI010000090.1:0-10768 GCA_049325235.1 Actinomycetota bacterium
CCGTCGTTCGCCCCGTTCCTCGCGCACGGCGCCCGCCCGGTGTCGGTGCTGGGGCGCGGGGACCAGCGGATCGCGCCGATCTTCGTCGAGGACGTCGCCGAGGTGCTGGTCCGCGCCGCTGTCGACCGCGGCGCCCCGACCGGCACGTTCGGTCTCGGCGGTCCCGAGGTGCTCACCTTCGACGAGATGATCGCCCTGGTCAACGGTGGGCACGCCCGCGAACGGCACCTGCCGCCGTCCGTGGCCCGGCTGCTCGCGCACCTCGTGCCCGCCCTGAGCCCGCCGCTCGTCGACGTCCTGCTTGCCGACAGCCTGCCCCCGGAGCCCTCTGCAGCCGACGCGTTCGGCGTCACGCTGCACGGCCCTCGCGAGGTGCTCGCCGCCCCCTGACCGGACCGCCGCTGTCAGCCGCCGAACTCCCAGTGCCACGGCTCCGGCTTGCTGCCACCTTGCTGCGCCCACCGGGGGTTGAACCAGCCGTACAGCGGCGCGTTGACCTGCATCCAGCGGTACTCCGCCGTCCCGAACCGCTGGACGCCGTCACAGAGGTCGACGGCCGTTCCCCAGCCGTGGTTGCTCGTTCCCGGGACGGCGGCAAGATGCGGCTTCGCGGCGCGCAGGCGCACCTGCGCCTCGAACGTCCGGTAGGAGTCCGTGACGCACAGCGGTGAGCCGAAGGCCGAGGCGTAGGCCTCGGCCAGCCGGTCGAAGGCGTAGGCGGCGTCAGCGCGCAGCAGGTGCCCCGGCGCTCCCCAGAGCGGACACAGCGCCGCGCCGGGGATCTGTCCGTTGGGGTAGCGCTCCACGCCCTCACCACGGCAGGCGCCCGTGGCGCCGGTGACGGCGTTCAGCCCGTCGAGGTTCAGCGCCGGCGCGCTCGACGTCACCCCCTGCAGCACCGCCGCTCGCGCACGGGCCAGCCGGTCGGCCTCGGCGGCCGCGTCGGCAGCGGCCGACTCGCTGGCCGCGAGGAGGACCTCCAGGCGCTGCAGCTCCGTCCGCTGCTGCGCCACGAGCCGGTCGCTCTCCGCCTTCGCGGCCTGCGCGGCCTGGGTGGCCTGGGCCACCGCCAACGCCGTCGTCTGCGCCCGTTCTGCGGCGTCCCCCTGGGCTCGGGCGGCCTCGTCGGCCTGCTCGACGGAGCCGCCCTGCGCCCGGCCGACCATCCGCAGCATCGACATCCGAAGGGTCAGGTCCTCCGGGCTGTCGGCCTCGAGCAGGGTCATGAACCCTTCGTAGGACGCCGCGCCGGTGCCGTCGCGGTAGGTCCGTGCCGCCCAGCGGCCCAGGTCGCCACGGCTGGCGTTCAGGGCCCCGCGCGCGTGAGCCAGCCGCTCGGACTCCTCCCAGTGCGCCTTCTCGGCTGCGGTCTGGCGCTGCACGGCGAGGGCGTACGCCTCCAGCGCGGCGCCCGCTGCGCCGGACAGCTCCTCGAGCCGCGTGCGGGCGGCAGCCACCTGCGCCTCGACGTCCCTCGCCTGAGCGCGCAAGCGGTCCGCCTCCGCGCGCTGCTCGGTGACCTCCGAGGCGCTCGGGGCCGAGGTCGCGGCCGTCGCGGTCGCCGCGGGGACGACCGCCGCCGACAGCAGCACCGCCATCACCGGACGGCGCAGGGCGAGGAGGCGGTGCACGCCCGTCGTATCGGGCCGGCCACGGGCGTGGTTGAGCCGGCGCCCGTGTGGACGTCACCCGGGCGGGCTACGGAGCGTGCCGCTCCTGCAACCGTGAGGCCGCCCACGTCGTGGCCACGGCCGCGGCACCGAGCGCGACCGCCTCGGCGACCGGGACCTGCCCCAGCGCGGCCCGGGCCGACCAGACCAGCATGACCGGCCACAGGACCATGGCCAGGCCGCTGACGACGACGGCTGCGGCTCCGACCAGTACCCCCACGCCACCATGATCCGGCGGCGCCGGGCCGGATGCGCCGGGAACGCCTGAACGCGCAGCGATACCCGGGTCAACGCCGGGCGCGCCGGCAAATCCAGCACGGGTCGCAGGGATGGCGCCGGGTCAGCAGGTGCTTGACGCGGTACCAGCCGATCACCGCAGCAGTCACGCCGGCCACCGTGCCCGGCTCAGCTGGACACGCGGGCAAGCCGACGTGAGGTCCCGGTGATCGTCGGCCGAACGTTCGTCGACGCCGTGTCCGGACCGTTCTCGCCAGGTGAGAAGTGCGTCTCGCTGCTTGACCGGGTCGCGGGCGCCCCGGCAGCATCCCCGGCGGGTCACGAGTGCCAGCGCCAAGCCCCGGCTTGCTGGCCGGCAACCCTCCGTCGCGGCGGGGTGCCCCGGGTGATGACCAGGTCCCGCCGAGGCGGCGGGGCAAGCGCGAGCCATGAGGAGTCCGGCGATGACCACCACGTTCGAGCACGTCCACGCCCCGCTGCTGCGCGTCGTCGGCGACGACACGCACGTGCCCCTCGTCACCGGGGAGCAGGTCCGTTACGCCAACCTCGACTACGCGGCCAGCGCGCCGTGCCTGCGGCACGTGGCCGACGTCGTCCAGCAGGTGCTGCCGCTGTACGCGAGCGTGCACCGCGGCGCCGGCTACCTGTCCGGCCTGTGCACCGACCTGTACGAGCGGGCCCGCGCGACGGTCGCGGCGTTCGTCGGGGCGGGGCCGGACGACGTCACGGTGCTCACCCGGAACACCACCGACGCGCTCAACCTCCTGGCGTCCTGCGTGCCCGAGGGCCGCGGGGACGTGCTCACCCTGGACCTCGAGCACCACGCCAACCTGCTGCCCTGGCGGCGCGGGGAGCACCGTCACGTGCCGGCCGGCCGCACCGTCGCCGCCACGGTGGACGCGCTGGGCGCCGCGCTCCGCCGGCGCCGGACCGCGCTGCTCGCGGTGACCGGGGCGTCCAACGTGACCGGCGAGACGCTGCCGCTGGCCGAGATCGTCGCCGTCGCCCACGACGCCGGTGCCCGCGTGGTCGTCGACGCGGCACAGCTGGCCCCGCACCGCCGGGTCGACGTGGCGGCGACCGGCGTGGACTACCTGGCCCTGTCCGGCCACAAGCTCTACGCGCCGTTCGGGTCCGGCGTCCTCGTCGGTCGCCGGGACTGGCTGGACGCCGCCCCGCCCTACCTGGCGGGCGGTGGCGCCGTCCGCGAGGTGACCGCGGGCGGAGCCCGGTGGGCGGCTGCCCCGGCCCGGCACGAGGCGGGGACGCCGAACCTGGTCGGCGCGGTCGCCCTCGCCGCCGCGTGCGAGGCCCTCGCGGACCTGCCGGACGGCGCGCTGCAGCAGCACGACCGGCGGTTGCGCGACCGGCTGGTCAGCGGTCTCGGCGTGCTGCCCGGTGTGCGCGTGCTCCGCTTCTTCGCCGACCACGCCGACCACGCCGACCCGGTCGGGGTCGTCGCGTTCGACGTCGACGGCGTGCCGGCCGGGAAGGTCGCCGCCTACCTGTCGGCCGAGCACGGCATCGGCGTGCGCGACGGGCGCTTCTGCGCCCACCCCGCGCTGCAGCGGCTCACGGCGGGGGAGGGCGCGGTCCGGGCCAGCATCGGCGTCGGGACGACGGCCGCGGACGTCGACCGGCTCGTCGCCGGGCTGACCCGCCTGGTCACGGTGGGGGAGCGGAGCCGGTACGCGGAGGTGGACGGCCGCTGGAGCCCCGTGGCGGACCCCCGGCCGGCGTCGAGCGCACACGGGCTGCTGAGCGTCCTCGGAGCGGACGTGTCCGGCGCCGTCGGCGGTTCGCCCTGCGGGACGGCGGCCTGAGGAATACTTGACGCGTCAACTATGCTCTGGAGGCCATGGCCACCGAGTACCCGTATGACCGCCAGCTCCGCGAGACGCTGCCGATGAGTCGCGCCCAGCGGCCGTGGACCCCCGACGACGGGGCGCTTCCGGCGCTCTACCTCAGCCACGGCGCCCCGCCGCTGCTCGACGACGAGCGGTGGATGCGCGAGCTGTTCACCTGGGCCCAGTCGATGCCCAAGCCGACGGCGGT
Organism: Actinomycetota bacterium; assembly: GCA_049325235.1. GTDB lineage: Bacteria > Actinomycetota > Actinomycetes > Actinomycetales > SCSIO-59966 > SCSIO-59966. The sequence goes on from JBMOMI010000090.1 coordinate 3,963, forward strand.
GCTCATCGTCAGTGCGCACTGGGAGTCGGCGCCGGTCGGCCTGTCCAGTGCGGCGGCGGGCACGCCGCTGGTGTACGACTTCGGCGGCTTCGAGCGGCGCTTCTACGAGATGACCTACCGCACGCCGGACGCGTCCCAGCTCGCGGCCGCAGTGGCGGCGCTGATGCCGGACACCGAGCCGGTGCACGAGCACACCAGCCGTGGCCTCGACCACGGCGCGTGGGTGCCGCTGAAGGTGATGTACCCGGCTGCCGACGTCCCGGTGCTGCAGATGAGCATCCCCACGCACGACCCTGACCGGCTCCTCGAGCTCGGGCGGCGGCTGCGTCCGTTGCGGGAGCAGGGAGTGCTGGTCGTCGGCAGCGGGTTCATGACGCACGGGCTGCCCTTCCTCACCCGGCAGCACTGGATGCAGCAGGCCGGCCCGCCGGCGTGGTCGGTGGAGTTCGACGCGTGGGCGGCGGACGCGCTGGCCCGCGGTGACGTCGACGAGCTGGCCGCGTTCCGCGACAAGGCTCCCGGGATGCCCTACGCGCACCCGACCGTCGAGCACTACACCCCGCTGTTCGTCACCCTGGGCGCCGCCTCGCAGGCCGACCGGCCGGTGCCCACGACCATCGAGGGCTACTTCATGGGGCTGTCCAAGCGGTCGGTGCAGGTGGCCTGACGCGCCGGGGGAGGATGTCGGTCATGACGGTCACCGGGGAGTACGCGCCGAGCACGAGCGAGTGGGTCCGCCGGCAGGTGGAGGAGTACGAGGCGTCCGGCGGGACCCGGGGGACGACGATGCGCGGGCTGCCGGTCGTCCTCCTCACCATGCGGGGAGCGCGCAGCGGCAAGGTGCGCAAGGTGCCGCTGATGAAGGTCGAGCACGACGGGGCCTACCTGGCCGTCGCCTCGATGGGCGGCGCGCCGAAGCACCCGCAGTGGTACCACAACCTCCTCGCCGACCCACGGGTCGTCGTCCGGGACGGGACGCACGTGATCGAGGCCCGTGCCCGGCTCCTGCGCGGCGACGAGCGCCGGGTCTGGTGGGAGCGGGCGTGCGCGGCGTTCGGCGACTACGCCGACTACCAGCGCCGCTGCGAGCGGGAGATCCCGCTGTTCCTCCTCGAGCCCACCCCACCGGGGAGAGCGGCGAGGCGGTAGCGTGGGGCGGGCACGGTGCGTTGACAGGCACCGCGCTGCGTGACGAGACTCCCGCGATGGAGCACACGTTCGCGGTGCTGCGGCAGCCCGGGCGGCCCGCGGAGGACGCCGAACCGCAGGTGGAGGTCCTCGAGCTCGACAAGCGGGAGCTCGGCTCGCTCACGCTGGACCCTTCGGTGCGTGCGGTCGCGCCGGTGATGCCCACACAGCTCGTCCGGCCGGTGCCTGACGACACCGCGGCCCGCGACGAGGAGGAGCCCGCGCCGGGCGGCATCGCGTGGGGTGTCACCGCCGTGGGTGCCGACGTCTCACCGCGCACGGGCGCGGACGTCGTCGTCGCCGTCCTGGACACCGGGATCGACGCCGGGCACGCCGCCTTCGCCGGCATGACGCTGATCGAGGAGGACTTCACCGGATCGGGCAACGGCGACCGTCAGGGCCACGGAACGCACACTGCGGGAACCATTGTCGGCAGGGACGTCGACGGCACTCGGATCGGCGTCGCCCGAGGCGTGACGACCGCGCTCGTCGGCAAGGTGCTCGCCGACGACGGCCGTGGCGACTCCGACATGATCTTCCGGGGGATGCAGTGGGCGCTGCAAGCAGGCGCCCACGTCATCTCCATGTCGCTCGGTTTCGACTTCCCCGGGCTGGTCCGTCGGCTGACGGACGAGGGGTGGCCGGTGGAGCTCGCCACGTCGGCGGCGCTGGAGGCATACCGCGGCAACCTGCGGATGTTCGACACCCTCATGCAGCTGGCCCGCAACCGGGAGGCCTTCGGGCCGGGCGCGGTCGTGGTCGCCGCGGCCGGCAACGAGAGCCGCCGTGACGTCGACCCGGACTTCGAGGTCGCGGCCTCGCTGCCTGCCGCGGCCGAGGGAGTCGCCTCCACCGGGGCGCTGGGCCGCTCGGCCGCCGGGCTGGTCGTCGCCCCGTTCTCGAACACCTTCCCGGTCGTCAGCGCCCCAGGCGTCGCCGTCCTGTCGGCGCAGGCCGGAGGCGGCCTGAGGACGCTCAACGGCACGTCGATGGCGGCGCCGCACGTGGCCGGCGCCGCCGCGCTGTGGTGGGAGGAGGTCGCGGCGTCCTCGCTGCCGCGGTCGGCGTCCACCGTGCGCTCCCGGCTGCTGGCCGGCGCCGACACCGCCGCGCTGGCACCGGGGGTGGACGTCGCCGACCGCGGTGTCGGCGTGGTCCGCGCGCCCTGAACCCGGCCAGGCGTCAGCGCGCGAGCTCGACCAGCTGGACGCCGTCGGCCGAGGCGACGATCCGGGTCGCGGTGGCCACCACCACCCCCGACGGGTCGGCGCCGATGGCGTAGGGCTGACCGCCCGTGGCGGCTCGCTGCTCCCAGGTCAGCCCCGCGTCCACGCTGACGTGCAGCACCCCGGTCGGGTCGACGGCCCAGACCGTGGCGTCGTCCGCCCAGGCGACGAGGACGACCACCGGCGCGCCGTCCACGAGCTCGAAGGTGCGGCCGCCGTCGGTGGAACGCACCGGGCCCCGCTCGGTGGTGGCGATCACCGTCGTCGCGTCCGGTGAGAGGGCGACGCTCGCCGGCCGGACGTCGTCCCCGTCCTGCCACGTGCGCCCGCCGTCGTCGCTGAGCCGGAGCGCGCCGTCGAAGCCCACGAGCGTGGAACCGGCAGCGGACAGAGTGTGGAAGTCCGAGCGGCCGCCCTGCGAGACCGGCTGCCACGTCTGGCCGGCGTCGCGGGACTCGATGAGGCCCACCGGGTTCGGCAGGTCGTCGTCCGGCCCGGGGTGCCCGCTGGCGAGAAAGTGGTCCGGCCCGGCGACGGCGAAGCCCATCAGGTCGGTCCCGGCGTCGCCGACCTTCGAGACGCGGGTGCCGTCCACGACGTAGAGACCGGAGTGGGTGCCCACGTACAGCAGGCCGTCGGCCGGGTTGCGGCCGAGCCCGTGGATGTGGGCGAGGTCGTCCGGGAACTGCGCAGAAGCCGACGACGTCTCGCCGGTGGCCGCCTCCGGCGAGGCGGCCGGCGGTGCGGCCGAGCCGCCGTTGGCGCACCCGGTCAGGACCAGGCCGGCGGCCATGACGAGGACGGCGAGGGTCGAGTGGCGTCGCATGGTTCCTCCGGGTCGGGGGACGTGTCGGTGACGTCGTCGCGTCACGGCTGGCCGGTGCCCATCCGGTACCCGACGCCGCGGACCGTGCGCACGTACCGGGGCGCCGCGGGGTCGTCCCCGAGCTTGCGCCGCAGGTGCGCCACGTGGACGTCGACGAGGTGCTCGTCGCCGATGTGCGTCGTCCCCCAGACCTCCTCGATGAGCTGGCGCCGCGAGAAGGCGGTCCGCGGGCGGGCCGACAGCGCGGCGAGGACGTCGAACTCGGTGGGGGTCAGCTCGACGGGCTTCCCGTCGACGTGCACCTCGCGGCCTTCGACGTCCACCGTGAGGTCGCCGAACCGGCGGACGGGCTGCTCCGGCGCGTGTGCGGCCGCTGTGCGGGGGCGGCGCATCATCGCCTTCGCACGAGCCACGATCTCCCTGGGGGAGAACGGCTTGGTGACGTAGTCGTCGGCGCCGACCGACAGGCCGATGAGCTTGTCCACCTCCTCGGCGCGCGCGGTCAGCATGATGACGTAGGCGTCGCTGAACGTCCGCAGCTGCCGGCACACCTCGATGCCGTCGAGGCCGGGCAGGCCCAGGTCGAGGACGACGAGGTCCGGCGGCTCGGCTCGGGCTGCGGTGAGCGCGGTTTCGCCGTCCCCGGCGGTGGTGACGGTGAAGCCGTCGCGCTCCAGGTAGCTGGCGACGATCCGCGCGAGCGGCTCCTCGTCGTCCACCACCAGCGCCCTGGTCGTGCCCACCATCACACGCCTTCCCGTCGGATCAGGTCCTCTCGGGGACCATCCTGCCGGTCACCCGCCGAACTCCCAGTGCCAGGGTTCCGGCTTGCTGCCGCCCGGCTGCGCCCAGCTGGGCAGGAACCAGCCGTACATCGGGGCGTTGACGCGCATCCACTGGTGCTGGGGGGACCCGACGGTCTGCACGCCGCCACACAGGTCGACCGCCGTCCCCCAGCCGTGGTTGCTCGTCCCCGGGACGGCGGCCAGGTGCGGCTTGGCCGCCCGGACCTGCACCTGGGCCTCGTAGGAACGGTAGGAGTCGGTCACGCACAACGGCTCGCCGAAGGTGCCGGCGTAGGCCTCGGACAGCCGGTTGAAGGCGGCGGCGGCGTCGGCGCGCTGCAGGTGGCCGGGCGCACCCCACAGCGGGCACAGCGCCGCAGCCGGGATGGCGCCGTTGGCGTACCTGGACACGTCGCCGCCCACGCACGCACCCGCCGGGACGGCGGACACCGGCCCGGGACGCCGCGCGGCCAGGGCACGCGCCGCGGCGGCCTCGGCCTCCCGGCGCAGGGCGACCTGACGGGCGCCGGCGAGGGTGTCCGCCCGCTGCTGGGCCGCGGTGGCGGCGTCCCGGGTCTGGGCCAGCAGGGCGTCGACAGCAGCCACCTGCTGGGCCTGTTCGGCGACCAGTCGCTCGCTCTCGGCCTTCGCAGCCTCCGCCTGGGCGCGCGCGTCCAGCGCGGCCTGCGCGCTCTGCTCGGCCCGGGCCGTGGCGTCGTCCTGCGCGCGTTCGGCGGTACCGGCGTCCTCGAGCACCTGGCCCTTCACCCGGCCGACGACCTCCACCATGGTGAGCCGCTGACCGAGGTCGTCCGTGCTCTCGGAGTCGATCACGGTCATGACCTGCTCGAGGTCGGACATCGCGCCGCCGTCCCGGTAGGCCTGGGCCGCCCAGCGGCCCAGCGACCCACGGGAGACGCGGACGTGCTCCCGGGCAGCGGCGAGGCGCTCCACCTGTACGGCGTGCTCCGCCTCGGCGGCCTGGTGCGCCATCTCGGCGGCACGCAGGGCCTCCAGGGCCGCGGCGGACTGCCCGGCGAGCTCGGCGAGGCGGGCCTGGGCGGCCGCGAGGGCGGCCTGCTGCTCGGACACCTGGCCGGCGAGCCGGCCGGCCTCGGCCGTGGCGGCGCCGACCTCCTGCTCGGTGGGCGGGGCGGCGAGCGCGGGGGCGGCGGTGACCGCGAGGAGCGCCAGCAGGGCGCCGGCGGCGATGGTCAGGGGACGTCGGGCAGCACGGGGCGACAGCATTCGGCACAGGTCTCGGTCGGGAGCGGGACGGCGAGCGCGCCGCGTCGCCGCGGCGGCTCACTGCCCTCAGGTATCGGCTCCCGACCGGACGCCCAGCACTGTGAACCGAGTCACCCCGTGGTACGGAGCGACGACCTCACGCCGTCGGCGCGGACGCGGCCTGCCCGGCCTGGCGCGGCACCGCGGTGCTGGTGGGTGGGGTGTACACGGCACTGACCTCGGCGGCCCTGCGCATTGCCGCCAGCCCCTGCTCGACGGTGAGCAGCTTGGTCGTGCGGCCGGAGCGCAGCGAGCCCCCGGCGGTGGCCGCGAGGGAGACCGCCGCCGCAGACTCGTCGTCCGGCATGTCGGTGATGAGGACGATGTCGTCGTCCCCGAAGCAGTAGTAGAACTCCTCGATGCGGCCCCCGCAGGCCTCGACGAGCGGACGGATCCGCTCGATGGGGTCCGGCTGGTTCCGCACCTGGGTCGCCCACGAGTCGGCGGTGTAGGAGCCCTGGAACAGGTAGCGCGGCATGGGACCTCCTTCGGTCCCGTCCACGGTATGACCGCGCGCCGGAGGTGGTAAGGACGCGATCTGGTCGCCGGTCCGGGGCGCCGATCCGGTGGCTACTCCAGGACGAACGTGACGAGCAGGTTCACCTTGTAGGCCGAGATCTGACCGCTCGAGTCGATTTCCACCTCCTGTTCCTTGACCCATGCGGACGTGAGGTTGCGCAAGGTCTCGTGGGCCCGTGCGACGGCGATCTTGATGGCGTCCTCGAAGCTGGTGTCGGACTTCGCGCTGATCTCGGTGACGCGGGCGACGGTGCCGGCCATGTCTCCCCCTCATGGTGAACGCGGGCGCGCGAGCCGCTCCCGCTGACGCATTCGATTCCACGCCGACGGACCGGCCCCGCGCCACCCAGTCGGGGAAAACCGCGTCAGGGCACAAGGTGTCAGCGTCCCGCGGCGGGGTACATGCGGCCTCGCACAGTCCTCGAGCCAAGGAGAGACGATGACGACATCGACCGGCAGCGGCGGGGTGACCGGTACCGCCAAGGAGGAGACGCGGCGGGTCGGCGGCGTCGCCAAGCAGGAGGCGGCGAACGTTGCCGGCGAGGCGAAGGCCCAGGCCCGCAACCTCGCCGGAGACCTGCGCCGCGAGGTGACCGACCAGTCGCGGACGCAGCAGCAGCGGCTGGCCGGGCTGCTCGCGGAGTTCGGCGACGAGCTGGAGCAGATGGCCCGCTCCAGCGACCGGTCCGGCCTGGCCAGCGACGTGGCCGGCCAGGTGGCCGAGCGCACCCGCCAGGCCGGCAGGTTCATCCAGGACCGGGAGCCCGGTGACCTGCTGGACGAGGTGCGCCGGTTCGCCGGACGTCGGCCCGGCGCCTTCCTGCTCGGCGCCCTGGCGGCCGGTGTGGTCGCCGGCCGGCTGACGCGCGGCGTCGCACAGGCGCACGGCGTGGGCAGTGGTGACGAGGGCATGGGCACGTCGGACGGCGGCCCGCAGCACCGGGCCGACACGCAGCCGGTGCGGCCCGTCGTCCC
>JBMOMI010000091.1:0-10761 GCA_049325235.1 Actinomycetota bacterium
CCGCCGTCGTAGCGGCAACAACCCTGGTTATTGCGCGACGGGGGGGAGGTCGGCGCGGGTCGGCGGGTCGGCCCCGGGCCGAGAGACCGTGACCGCCGCGACGCGGACCGCGTGCGACAGGACGTCGGTCAGCGTCGCCGGCTCGATCCGCAGCAACGCGTCGCGCCGGCCGCCGCCGAGCAGGTCGGCCGACCAGAGCCCGTCGATGAGCCCCGACATGAACGCGTCGCCGGCGCCGACCGTGTCGGCGACGGTCACCGCCGGGGCGTCCACCCGGACGTCGCCCTCCCGGCACAGGGCGAGCGCTCCGTCGCCGCCGCGCGTCAGCACCACCACGGACGGCCCGAGGTGGAGCCACTGCTCGAGCAGGTGCTCGACGGCCGTGGCCGGCGCCAGCCACGCGGCGTCCTCCTCGCTCAGCTTGACGACGTCCGACGCGGCGACGAAACCCTCCACGTGAGAACGGACCTCGGCCGCGTCGCCCATGAGGTCGGGCCGCAGGTTCGGGTCGTACGTGACCGTGGCGTGGTGCCGGGCGCCGAGCACGATCCGCTCGACCGTCGCGGCCCCGGGCTGCAGCACGGCCGCGATCGAGCCGGTGTGCACGGCCAGCGGGTTCGGCGGGAGGGGCCGCGCCGGTAGGGCCCACTCCAGGTCGAACTCGTACGTGGCCGAGCCGTCCGCGTCGAGCACCGCCCGCGCGACCGACGTCCGGCCGGGGACGACGGACCCGTCCACCAGGACCACCCCCGACGCCTCGAGGTGGTCGGCCACCAGCCGGCCCCGCTCGTCGTCCCCGAGGTGCGTCAGCAGGTACGTCTCCCGACCCAGGCGCGCGAGCCCGAGCGCGACGTTCGCCGGGCTGCCGCCCGGGTGCTCGGACGTCGTGCCGTCGGCACGGGTGACCACGTCGACGAGGGACTCGCCGACGACCAGGACGCCGGACACCCGCCTACCGCCATCCGCCGAAGTCGACCGAGGAGTAGGCGGCGAGCTTGCGCGCCTGGTGCACGGCGTCGACGAGGCGGATGGTGCCGGACTTCGAGCGCATCACGATCGACTGGGTGCGGATCGTGCCGCGGCGGTAGCGAACTCCCTTGAGCAGGTTGCCGTCCGTGATGCCGGTGCCGACGAAGTAGCAGTTGTCGCCGCGCACCAGGTCGTCCGTGGTGAGCACCGCGTCGACGTCGTAGCCCGCCTCGACGGCCTTCTGCCGCTCCTCGTCGTTCCGCGGCCAGAGCCGGCCCTGGATGACGCCGCCCATGCACTTCAGGGCGCACGCGGCGATGATCCCCTCCGGCGTGCCGCCGATCCCGAGCAGGAGGTCGACGCCGGTGTCCTCCCGCGCCGCCATGATCGCGCCGGCGACGTCGCCGTCGGTGATGAACTCGATGCGCGCGCCGGCCTCCCGGATCTCGGCCGCGAGCCGCTCGTGCCGGGGACGGTCCAGCAGCACCACGGTCACGTCGTCCGCCGAGCCGCCCTTGGCCTTCGCCAGCCGCCGGATGTTCTCCCGCACCGGCAGCCGGAGGTCGACGACCTCGGCGCCCTCCGGGCCGGTGGCCAGCTTCTCCATGTAGAACACGGCGCTCGGGTCGAACATCGCGCCGCGCTCGGCGACCGCCAGCACCGACAGCGCGTTGTTCATCCCCATCGCGGTCAGCCGCGTGCCGTCGATCGGGTCGACCGCGACGTCGCACTCCGGCCCGGTGCCGTCGCCGACCCGCTCGCCGTTGTAGAGCATCGGCGCCTCGTCCTTCTCGCCCTCGCCGATGACGACGGTGCCCCGCATCTCGACGGTCGAGATCATCGCCCGCATCGCGTCCACGGCGGCGCCGTCGGCGCCGTCCTTGTCGCCCCGCCCGACCCAGCGACCGGCGGCCATCGCCGCCGCCTCGGTGACCCGGACCAGCTCCAGGCCGAGGTTGCGGTCCGGCACGTGCCGGTCGACCGCCGGCTCGCCGGGCAGCAGCGGGACGGCGTCGGTGTCCTGGGGCTCGGTCATCGGCGTGGGGACCTCCCTGGTCGGCAGTCGCCGCGGCGGGCGCGGCCGGCGGTGCCGCCGATGCTAGCGACGCCCAGTGCGACGATGCTCCCCGTGAACGAGCACGGTCCTCCCAGCCGGACGCGTGGCCGCCAGACCGCCTGGGACATGGTGCGCTCGCTGGCCCTGGTGCTGGTCGTGGTGGCCGCGGCCGTGCTGCTGCTGCCGCGTCCGACCGAGCCCGTGCGCCAGCCGGTGGACGTGCCGGGGGCGGCCGCGGCGGCGCAGGCGGCCGGCGCGCCGTCCGTCGTGCCCGACGTCCCGAGCGACTGGACGCCGAACGCGGCCCGGTTCGACGCGACCGGCCCGGACGGCGTCCCCACCTGGCACGTCGGCTACGTCACCGCCGGCGAGCGTTACGCGGGCGTGGAGATGACGTCGTCCGCGACCCCGCAGTGGCTGGACGACGTGACCGGCGGCGGCGTCGAGATCGGGGAGCAGGTCGTCGGGTCCGCGCGGTGGCGCGAGTACCTGTCGGACGACGGGCGCCTGCGCAGCCTGGTGCGCGAGTCCGCGGGCGTGACGACGGTCGTGACCGGGACGGCGTCCCTCGACGAGCTCGTGGTGCTCGCCGAGTCCCTCGGCTGACTACTCCTCCTCCGGGGAGCCCTCGGCCCCCATCGCGGCGTCGAGCCGGGCCCGGGCGCCGTCCAGCCACTCCTGGCAGCGGGCCGCGAGCGCCTCGCCGCGCTCCCACAGCGCCAGGGACTCCTCCAGCGACACGCCGCCCGCCTCGAGCCGGCGCACGACGTCGACGAGCTCGTCGCGCGCCTGCTCGTAGCTGAGGTCCTGCAGATCCGGTGACGTCACGGCCCGAACGTAGCCTGCGCGCCAGACTGGGTGAGGTGAGCATGCAGGACGCGCCGCGCCTGGAGCCGCGCGACCGTGCCCAGTGGCGGGCGTGGCTGGCCGAGCACCACGCCGACGAACGCGGGGTCTGGGTGGCGTACGCGCGCCGGGACGGCGACGGGCTGGGCTACGAGGACCTGGTGCGCGAGGCGCTGTGCTTCGGCTGGGTCGACTCGACCGAGCGACGGGGGGAGTCGGGCCGGCTGGTGATCTACGTCGCCCCGCGCCGGCGGGGCAGCACGTGGGCGCCGTCCAACAAGCGGCGGGTCGCCGAGCTGACCGACGCCGGGCTGATGGCGCCCGCCGGCCTGGCGGCCGTGGAACGAGCCCGCACCGACGGGTCGTGGACGCTCCTGGACGCGGTGGAGGCGCTGCAGGTGCCCGACGACCTGGCGCTGGCGCTGGCCGCGACACCGGGAGCCCGCGCCGCCTTCGAGGCGTGCAGCGCGTCCGTCCGCAAGCAGGCGCTGTGGTGGGTGGTCAGCGCCAAACGCGACGAGACGCGACGTCGGCGCGTCGCGGAGGTGGTCCGGCGGGCGGTCGAGGGGGCACTGCCATAGCGGCCGTCATCGCTCGTCCCCGTCACCGGCGAGCACCTCCGCGGCCAGCTCGCCCTCGGCCAGGCGCACCCGCAGCCGGTCCCCGGCGGCGACGTCGGCCGGGGAGCGCACCACGGCGCCGTCCGCGCGCTGGACCACGGCGTAGCCGCGCTGCAGCGTCGAGGCCGGCGACAGGGTGCGCACGGCCGCGGTGAGGTGCCGCACCTCGTCGCCCGCCCGGTCCAGCCGGACGCCGAGGGCCCGGCGAGCCCGGGTCAGCGCGGCGGCGACCTCGTGCGCGCGCTCGTCGAGCCCGCGGTGCGGGTCGGCCAGCACGGGCCGCTCCCGCAGCGCGGCCAGCCGGTCGGCCTCGACGTCCAGCCGGTGCCGGACGGCGCGGCGCAGCCGGGTACGGGTGTGCGCCAGGCCGCTGAGCTCCTCGGCGACGGCCGGGACGACGCGCCGCCCGGCGTCGGTGGGCGTGGACGCGCGCACGTCGGCGACGAGGTCGAGCAGCGGGGAGTCCACCTCGTGCCCGATCGCGCTGACCACGGGTGTGCGGCAGGCGGCCACGGCTCGCACGAGCGACTCGTTGCTGAACGGCAGGAGGTCCTCCAGGGCGCCGCCTCCACGGGCGACGACGATGACGTCCACGTCCGGGTGGGCGTCCAGCTCGGCGACGGCGGCGCTCACCTGGGGGACGGCGTCCGGCCCCTGGACGGCGACCTCGCGGATCTCGAACCGCACCCCGGGCCAGCGGTGCCGGGCGGTGACCACGACGTCCCGCTCCGCGGCGCTGCCCCGGCCGCAGACCAGCCCGACGGCGCGAGGCAGGAAGGGCAGCAGCCGCTTGCGGTCGGCGTCGAAGAGGCCCTCGGCAGCGAGCACGCGCTTGAGGTGCTCGATGCGCGCGAGCAGCTCACCGACCCCGACCGGTCGGATCTCACCGGCGACCAGCTGCAGGGTGCCGCGCTTGGGCCAGAACTCCGGCTTGGCGCGCACGACGACGCGGGCGCCCTCGGTCAGGCCGCCGGGAAGGGCGTCCAGCAGCCGGGTGCCCGCCGTCACCGGCAGCGACATGTCGACGTCGGTGTCGCGCAGCGTGAGGAAGCACGTCGCGGTGCCGGGGCGGCGGGTGAGCTGTACGACCTGGCCCTCGACCCAGACCGGCGGCATCCGGGCGACGTACTCGGTGATCTTCGCCGTGAGCAGCCGGACCGGCCACGGGTGCTCAGCGGACGTCTCCGCCGCGGTGGCGGGCACCCGGCGGGGAGCGTCGGGGCGAGAGGCGTCGGCCACGAGGGCCAACCTACGATGGTGCGGTGACTGCCCCGACCGACGTGACCACCAAGCGTGTGCTGCTGGCCGCCCCGCGCGGCTACTGCGCCGGCGTCGACCGGGCCGTGATCGCCGTCGAGAAGGCCCTCGAGCTGCACGGGGCGCCGGTGTACGTGCGCAAGGAGATCGTGCACAACAAGTACGTCGTCGAGAGCCTGGCCAGGCGCGGCGCGGTCTTCGTCGACGAGACCGACCAGGTGCCCGAGGGCGCGCTCGTCGTCTTCTCCGCGCACGGGGTGTCACCGGCCGTGCACGCGCAGGCCGCGGCCCGGCAGCTGCGCACGATCGACGCGACGTGCCCGCTGGTCACCAAGGTGCACAAGGAGGCCGTGCGCTTCGCCCGCAGCGACTACGACATCCTGCTCATCGGCCACGCGGGGCACGAGGAGGTCGAGGGCACGGCCGGCGAGGCGCCGGAGCACGTGCAGCTCGTCGACGGCCCGGACGACGTGGCGAACGTGACGGTTCGTGACCCCGACAAGGTGGTGTGGCTGTCCCAGACGACGCTCAGCGTCGACGAGACGATGGAGACCGTCCGCCGGCTGCGAGAGCGGTTCCCGAACCTGCAGGACCCCCCCAGCGACGACATCTGCTACGCCACCCAGAACCGTCAGGTCGCGGTGAAGAAGATCGCCCCGCAGGCCGACCTGGTGATCGTCGTGGGCTCGGCGAACTCGTCGAACTCCGTGCGGCTGGTCGAGGTCGCGCTCGAGCACGGCGCCCGGGCCGCGCACCGCGTCGACCGCGCCGAGGAGATCGACCCGGCCTGGCTGGACGGCGTGGGCACGGTCGGCGTGACCTCCGGCGCCTCGGTGCCCGAGATCCTGGTGCAGGACGTGCTGGCGTGGCTCGCCGAGCGCGGCTACGGCACGGTCGAGGAGGTCCGCACCGCGGAGGAGGACCTGCTCTTCTCCCTGCCGCGCGAGCTGCGCCGCGACCTCAAGGCCGCACGGGCCTGACCTCCCGGCGTCAGGATGCCCGCGGCTGCTCCTCGAGGAGCTCGGGGGCGGTGAGCGGCCGCGGCACGGTCTCCAGCGGCTCGGGGGTCTCCAGGTCGGCGTCGGCGAGGTCGAGGTCGTTCATCCGGCGCGCGGTGACCAGGACCCGGCGCTCCAGGGTGCCGACGACGGCGTTGTAGTCCTCGACCGCCCGGAACAGCGTGCGCCCTAGCTTCCCGACGTGGCCCCCGAGCGTGGACAGGCGCGCGTGCAGCTCCTTGCCCACGTCGAACAGCTCGCGCGCGCTGCCGGTCAGCGCGTCCTGCTGCCAGGTCAGCGCGACGGTCCGCAGCAGCGCGAGCAGCGTGGTCGGCGTGGCCAGCACGACGCGCTTGGCCATCGCGTGCTCCAGCAGCGCGGCGTCCGCCTCACACGCCGCTGCCAGGAACGCCTCGCCCGGCACGAAGCACACGACGAGCTCCGGTGCGGGCGTGAACGCCGTCCAGTACTGCTTGGCGGCCAGTGCGTCCACGTGGGCCCGGACGGCGCGGGCGTGCTCGGCGGTCGCGGCCTGCCGGCGGCGCTCTGCCTCGGCCGCGTCCCCGCCGCCCCGGGACGCCGCCTCGAGGAACGCGGCGAGCGGCGCCTTCGCGTCGACCACGACGTTCTTGCCGCCCGGCAGCCGCACCACGGCGTCCGGCCGTACGGTCGACCCGTCGGGCGTGGTCCCCGTCGGCTGGGTGTCGAAGTCGACCCGGTGCAGCATGCCGGCGTGCTCGACGACGCGTCGCAGCTGCACCTCCCCCCACGCACCACGGACGTTCGGGGACCGCAGGGCGCCGGCCAGCGCGGCGGTCTGCTGGCGCAGCGCCTCGCCGGAGGCCGCGACGGCGGTCAGCTGGGCATCCAGCCGGCCGAGCTGCTCGGCGCGCTCGCGCTCCATCGCGCCGACCTGCCGCTCGACGCGCGCCAGGCTCGAGGTCAGGGGCGCGAGCGCGAGGGCAAGCTCGGCGTCGTCCCGGTCGGCCTGCTCGAGGTCGGCGACCCGGCGGGCGAGCAGGTCGCGCTCGGCGACGAGGCCGGCGCGCCCGGCGCGGGCTGTCGCCCAGGCGGCAGCGGCGCCGACAGCGAGGCCGACGACCAGGCCGGCGAGCATCAGCAGTGCGGTGGCGACGTCCATGCCCGCAGGCTGCCAGCCGCCTCCGACAGTCACCGGCGACGACCCGCCGGCAGTGCGCATCGAGCGCATCTAGACTGTCGACCCCGTGGCTCTCACCATCGGCATCGTCGGCCTGCCCAACGTCGGCAAGTCCACGCTCTTCAACGCCCTGACGAAGAATCAAGTGCTCGCAGCGAACTACCCGTTCGCGACGATCGAGCCGAACGTCGGCGTCGTCCCGCTGCCGGACCCCAGGCTCGACACCCTCGCCGAGATGTTCGGCAGCGCTCGCGTCGTGCCGGCCGCGGTGTCCTTCGTCGACATCGCCGGCATCGTCCGCGGCGCCAGTGAGGGGGAGGGGCTGGGCAACAAGTTCCTGGCCAACATCCGCGAGGCCGACGCGATCTGCAAGGTGATCCGCGCGTTCTCGGATCCGGACGTCGTCCACGTCGAGGGTCAGGTGCACCCGGAGTCCGACATCGAGACGATCAACACCGAGCTGATCCTGGCCGACCTGCAGACGCTGGAGAAGGCGATCCCGCGCCTGGACAAGGAGGTCAAGGGCAAGAAGACCGACCGCGCCGTGCTGGACGCCGCGCTCGCGGCCCGGGCAGTCCTCGAGCGCGGGGACACGCTGTTCGCCGCGGCCGCCGAGCTCGACACCGAGTCCTTGCGCGAGCTGTCGCTGCTGACCAGCAAGCCGTTCCTCTACGTCTTCAACGTCGACGAGGAGGGGCTGACCGACGACGCGCTGCGCAAGCGCCTGACCGAGCTCGTCGCCCCGGCCGAGGCCATCTTCCTGGACGCCAAGGTCGAGTCCGAGCTCACCGAGCTGGACCCCGAGGAGGCCGCCGAGCTGCTGGCCAGCATCGGGCAGAGCGAGTCGGGTCTGCACCAGCTGGCCCGCGTCGGGTTCGACACGCTGGGCCTGCAGACCTTCCTCACCGCGGGGCCGAAGGAGGCCCGTGCCTGGACGATCCGGCGCGGGTGGACGGCGCCCCAGGCCGCCGGCGTCATCCACACCGACTTCCAGCGCGGCTTCATCAAGGCCGAGGTCGTCTCGTTCGCCGACCTCGTCGAAGCCGGCTCGATGGCCGAGGCCAAGGCGCGGGGCAAGGTGCGGATCGAGGGCAAGGACTACGTGATGGCCGACGGGGACGTCGTGGAGTTCAGGTTCAACGTGTGACGGGCGCAGCCGTCGAGCCGGTCGTGTGGGTTACGTTCGCCCTGTGGAACCGCGTCTGAGCTTCGTCACCCTCGTCGTACGGGACCTGCGCAAGAGCCGCCGTTTCTACATCGAGGGGCTCGGCTGGCCGGTCGAGTTCGAGGCTGCGGGCGAGGTGGTCATGGTCCGGGTCGGCGACAAGGTCGTGCTCTCGCTCTGGCAGGAGAGCGCCGCTGCCGGTGAGCTCGGGCCGATCGGTCGTGCAGACAGTGCGTTGCCGTTCACGCTGGCGCACAACGTGGCCACGCCCGCCGAGGTGGACCGCGTCCTCGAGGAGGCCGCTGCGGCCGGGGCGACGGTCGTCGCTGCCGCGACGGCGCGGGACTGGGGCGGGTACTCCGGTTACTTCGCCGACCCTGACGGCTTCCGTTGGGAGGTCGCCCACAATCCCGGGCCGGTCGGGCAGTCGGTGCTCTGACACCTTGACTGCAACGTCTGAGCCGCGGACCTGTCGCGACAGCCGCGTCTCGGTCGTGTCTCATCTCGGTAACACCCCCGCCCCGGTCCTTGCCGCGGCTGCCCGCAGGGTGTTGGTTTAGCCCCGTCCCAGCACGGGGCGTGCGGACGCGCGCCTCAGCCGCGCAGGACGACCCCGGCGTGGCCGACCGTGCGACTTCACGAGGGAGGACCTGAGACCTTGAGCACCACGCGCAAGGGCGCCAAGTTCCTGGCGCTTCTGGCCGGCGGCTCGCTTGCCCTCACCGCCTGCTCCACCGGCGGTGGCAACGGCGGCGGCGAGGAGACCGACGGCGGCACGGCCGGCGGTGAGACCCAGGACATCACGATCACCGTCGCCCACGAGCAGGAGTTCGGCTCCTACAACAACAACACGGCTGAGGAGAACGCGGTCAAGAACACGTTCGTCCTCAACCAGGTCCTCCGCGGGTTCTGGTACTACGGCGAGGACGGCTCGGTCACGCCGGACACCGAGTTCGGCACGTACGAGCAGACCAGCGAGGACCCGCTGACCGTGAAGTACACCTTCGCCGACGGTGCCGTCTGGTCCGACGGCGAGGCGATCGACTGCGACGACTTCCTGCTGACGTGGGCGGCCAACTCCGGCGCGTACACCACCGGTGAGACCGACCCGGACACCGGTGAGGAGGGGCTGCTCTTCTCGACCGCCGGCACGACCGGCTACGAGCTGCAGGAGAAGCCGACCTGCGAGGACGGCGACACCGAGATCGAGGTCGTCTACACCGAGCCGTTCGCCGACTGGAACTCGATGTACGGCGGCCTGTCGATCCTTCCGGCGCACATCGTCGAGGAGCAGGCCGGCGGCATCGACCTCGTCGAGGCCATCACCAACGACGACCAGGAGGCCCTGGCGGCCGCAGCCGAGTTCTACAACACCGGCTGGGTCTTCAACCCGGGCGAGATCGACACGGCCCTGACGCCGTCGGCCGGGCCGTACTCGCTCGACTCCTGGCAGGCCGGTCAGTCCGTCACGCTCGTGGCCAACGAGGAGTGGTGGGGCACCCCGGCCAAGGCCGGCACGATCGTCGTCCGCTTCATCCCGCAGGAGCAGCAGGCGCAGGCGCTCGCCAACGGTGAGATCCAGATCGCCGAGCCGCAGCCGAACCCCGACGTCGTCCAGCAGCTCGAGGGCCTCGGCGACCAGGTCGAGGTGCTCCAGTTCGACGAGTACACCTACGAGCACCTGGACCCGAACTTCGCCGGTGCGATGGCCGACGCGAACCTGCGCAAGGCGTTCGCGCTCTGCGTGCCCCGTCAGCTCATCGTCGACAACCTCATCAAGCCGGTGAACGCCAACGCCGAGGTGATGAACCTCCGGTACGAGTTCCCGTTCAGCCCGAACTACGAGGACATCGTCGGCCAGGCCTACGACGGCTCGTACGACGAGCCGAACATCGAGGAGGCCCGCAGCATCCTCGAGGCCAACGGCCTGACCGGCACCACGGTGCGCATCGGTTACCAGACGCCGAACCAGCGCCGTACCAACGAGGTCGACCTCATCCGCTCGTCCTGCAACGAGGCCGGCTTCGACATCCAGGACGCCGGGCAGGAGGACTTCTTCGGCAACGGCCTGGCCGCGGGCAACTTCGACGTGGCCCTGTTCGCCTGGGCCGGTTCGCCGATCGTCTCCGGCTCGTCGTCGACGTTCGTCACCGGTGGTGGCAACAACAACGGCAAGTACTCCAACCCGGAGATCGACTCCCTGGTCGCCGAGCTCGACGTGACCCCTGACAAGGACGCGCAGAAGGAGCTCATCACCCAGATCGAGACGATCCTCTGGAACGACCTGGCGACGATCCCGATCTTCTCGTTCCCGGCGGTGGTCGCCCACGCCAACAACGTGGAAGGCGTGGTTCCGCAGCCGTCGCAGACCCAGGTCAGCTGGAACATGCACGAGTGGACGATCACCGAGTGACGTCCGCCGTGTAGCACGGTCGTGAGCGACCATGGACAGGGGGCCGGGAGAGCAGAACTCCCGGCCCCCTGTTCTACGGTCGAACGCGTTCCGTACCCTTTCCGTCTACTCGTAGGCTTGCCTGCGCCCGCCGACCGCGGGACCCCGGCACCGCCCGCCGACCGCGGGCCGACACCGCCCCGTGCGCTGCCACGGGTGCCACGACCAGGAGGACTTCAGTGGTCGTCTTCATCGTCAGGAGGCTGATCGTCTCCTTCTTCGTGCTCGTCGTCGCGAC
>JBMOMI010000092.1:0-8789 GCA_049325235.1 Actinomycetota bacterium
TCATCGGGCCGGGCGTCAGCTTGTCGACGATGCCGAGCGCGAACATCAGCCCGGCGCTCGGCCCGCCGATGTCCTCGATCTGGATCGTCACGTCGAACGGGAACTCGTACGTCGGGTCGATGAGCACCCCGAGCAGCGTCTGGCCTTCCGGACCCTCCAGGGTCGTGACGTCGACGTCGAGGGTCTCCCCGTCCCGTTGCACGGTGACGGTGACGTCCTGGCCCGGCGGCACCTGCTGGAGCCGGTCGCGCAGCTGGGGCAGGTCGGGCACCTCGTCGCCGTCCACGGCCAGGACGACGTCGTCCTCCGCCAGGACGCGTTCGGCGTCCGAGCCGGAGGAGAAGCCGGCGACGGTCAACGTCGTGGGCACCGTGATGCCGAGCTCGGTCATCGCCGCCGCGGTCGCGTTCTCCTGGGAGGAGACCATCTCCTCGGCGTTCTGCTGCTCGAGCTCGTCCTCGCTCTGCCCCGGGGGGAACACCTGGTCGACGGGCAGCACCGCCCGCGCCGGGTCGAGCCAGCCGGCGACCACGTCGAGGACGTCGACCCCGCCGGTCGGGCCGCCGAGGACTGCGACGGTGGTCAGGTCCAAGGACCCCTCGGTCGGGTAGGTCCGGCGGCCGGAGACCTCGATGAGCGGCGTGCCCGCGACCTCGCCGAGCGTGTCCCGCACCGGGCCGGGCTGCATGATCGCGTACGGCACGGGCGCGATCGCCACCAGCGAGAACAGCAGCACCGCGGCGAAGCCGGTGACCAGCATCGTGGTCGTGCGCTGGCGCAGCCCGCGCGGCTGCGGTCCCTCGGGTCCGCCGGCCGGCGTCTGCTGGAGGTGGACCGGGGCGCTCACCGGGCCAGGGTAAGCGCCGGGCCGGTCACTGGGCCCGCCGGCGGCGCACCCGGGCCTGGCGCCAGGCCGCCGCGGTGCCGACGAGGGCGACGGCGGCACCGGCCGCGCCGAGCGCGGCGTCCCGGCGCTCCACCCTCCGCCCGGCCAGGGCGTGCCGGCCGCGGACCTGCTCGAGCAGCACCCCGAGGCAGGTCTCGTTGTCGTACCGGGGGCGCCACCCGGCCTGGCGCAGCCGGGTCGACGGCACCACCCACGGGTACACGACGTACGCGAGGTCCTCCGGCGGCATCGGCAGCACGCGGGCGCGGTGCAGCCGCTGGGCGGTCCCGAGCGCGAGGGCCACCGGCAGCTCCAGGCGCCGCATCCCGGAGATCCGCTCCACCGCCTGCTGGGTGAGCACGCCCTCGCAGCCGGCCGTCAGCGCGCCGTCCAGGTCGGCGACGACCGCGGTCGCCACCGCCTCGGCCAGGTCGTCGACGTGGCAGAACTGCCAGACCGTGGGGACGTCGGACGCCACCAGCAGCCGTGGCGCCTCGAAGTGCCGCGTGGTCATCGTGTCGACGCCCTCGCCGACGAGGGCAGCGGGCCGCACGACCGTCGTCCGCAGCCCGGGATGCGCCCGTGGCACCCGCGCGAGCAGCTCCTCCACCTCGAGCATGTCGCCGACCAGGCCGGAGTCGGCGACCGCTCGCAGCGGCGCGTCCTCGGCGAGCGGGATGGGCTGGTCGGCGGACGCGCCGTACACCGTCGCGCTGGTGACGACGACCAGCCGGTGCGCGCCCGCGGCGGCCGCCGCGGTGAACACGGCCTGGGCGGTGCGGACGGCGCGGGCACGCCGGGCCGGGGGCGGCTCGGCGAGCGCGGCCTCCAGGTCCGCCGGGCACGCGACGTGGACGACGACGTCCGCGCCCTCGAGGCACTCGAGCACCGACGGCTGGGACAGGTCCGCGATCCGCCAGTGGGCGTCGTCCACCGGCCCGCGCCGGTCGTCGACGGCCACCACCCGCGAGACGGCTCCGGCGGCCAGCCGCCGCGCGAGCGCGCGGGTGACCGGGACGCCGACCACGGACGCCGCACCCGTCACCGCGACGACCGGGCCGGCGCGGCGGTCGCCGGCAGCGCTGCGCCGAGAGCGAACCCGGCTCCCCGAGGAACCCACGTGCCCTCCCGGTCGGTTGCACTGGCATAGCGTTGACGGACACCGCACCACGCCCGGTGGCGACAACATCATCGCCGCCCCGAGCCGATCGCGCACCGACATCGCCCGGCGGGCGAGGAGGGCACTGGAGATGACGAACGACCCGAGTGACCGACCGGGCTCCGAGGACG
Organism: Actinomycetota bacterium; assembly: GCA_049325235.1. GTDB lineage: Bacteria > Actinomycetota > Actinomycetes > Actinomycetales > SCSIO-59966 > SCSIO-59966. The sequence goes on from JBMOMI010000092.1 coordinate 2,177, forward strand.
AGCCGCAGGACCCGCTCGCCGAGATGCTCGGCCGGCTCCTCGGCGGCGGCGCAGGCAGTCCGGGCCTGCCCGGCCTGGACCCGGCCCAGCTCGCGGCCGCGGGCATCCCCGCCGACCCGCAGGCGCTCGGCCAGGTGCTGGCGCAGGTGCAGCGGATGCTGTCGACCGCGGGCGAGGGGCCGGTGAACTGGGACCTCGCCCGCGACCTCGCGCGGCAGACCGCGGCCGCCGGCGGCGACCCGAGCATCGACGAGCGCGACCGCCGCCTGGTCACCGAGGCGCTGCGCCTGGCCGAGCTGTGGCTGGACGCCGTCACCGACATCCCCGCGGCCGGCGCCTCCGCGCACGCCTGGTCGCGCTCGGAGTGGGTGGAGGCGACCCTGCCGACGTGGAGGCGGCTGGCCGAGCCGGTCGCCACCTCGGTCGCGGACGCGATGGCCGAGGCGATGGCGCAGCAGGCGCCGGAGGAGCTGCGGCCGATGATCGCCGCGGCCGGGCGGATGGTCCGGCAGGTCGGCGGCGCGGTGTTCGGGATGCAGGTCGGTCAGGCCGTCGGCGGGCTGGCGCGCGAGGTGGTCAGCTCCACCGACGTCGGGCTGCCGCTGGCGGCCGGCGGGCGGACCGCGCTGCTGCCCGCCAACGTCGCCGCCTTCGGCGAGGGGCTGGAGGTGCCGGCGGAGGAGGTGCGGCTGTTCCTGGCGCTGCGCGAGGCCGCCCACGCCCGGCTGTTCACGCACGTCGGCTGGCTGGGCCCGCTGCTCCTCGGGGCGGTCGAGGCCTACGCGCGCGGCATCTCCATCGACACCGCCCGCATCGAGGACGCGGTGGCCCGCGTCGACCCGACCGACCCGGAGGCGCTGCAGCAGGCGCTGTCGCAGGGCCTGTTCGAGCCGGAGCGCACACCGGCCCAGCAGGCGGCCCTCGAGCGGCTCGAGACCGCCCTCGCGCTCGTCGAGGGCTGGGTCGACGAGGTGGTCGCCGCGGCGGCACGCGGCCGGCTCGGCTCTGCGGGCGCGCTGCGCGAGGCGGTGCGCCGGCGCCGCGCCGCCGGCGGGCCCGCCGAGCACACCCTCGCATCGCTCGTCGGGCTGGAGCTGCGGCCGCGGCGCCTGCGGGACGCCGCGACCCTGTGGGCCACGCTCGAGGAGGCCCGGGGCCGTGACGGCCGGGACGCCGTCTGGCAGCACCCGGACCTGCTGCCCACCGCGGCCGACCTCGACGACCCGACCGGCTTCGCCCGGCGGCGCGGGGACGCCGAGGCCGCCTCCGCCGACGTGGACGCCGCCCTCGAGCGGCTGCTGCGCGGCGACGACGGTGACGCCCCGCAGTGAGGCTGCTCGACGCCGCCGTCGAGGCTCTGTCGGCCTGGCGCGCACCCACCGCCACGCAGGACGAGCTGCGCCGCGGTTACCTCGCGCACCTGGCCGCCCACCCCGACGGCATCTGGAAGCACGGCCCGCCCGCGCACCTGACGGCGTCCTGCGCGGTGCTCGACCCGGCCGGTGAGCGGGTGCTGCTCACCCACCACGCCAAGGGCGGCGTGTGGGTGCAGTTCGGCGGGCACCTCGAGCCGGGTGACGCGGACCTCGCGGCGGCCGCGCTGCGCGAGGCGCGGGAGGAGTCCGGCGTGGCGGACGTCGTCCTCGTGCCCGGCGGTCCGGTCGACCTGGACCGGCACGCGCTGTCGGCCGCGTTCGGGCGCTGCCGCGAGCACCTCGACGTGCTGTACGCCGGTGTCGCGCCCGCGGGAGCGGTTCCGGTCGTCAGCGACGAGAGCCACGACGTCGCGTGGTGGCCGCTCGACGCGTTGCCGGCCGGTGTCGTCGCCGACCTGCCGCCGCGCCTGGGTCGGGTCGTGGCCGCGGTGCGCGGCTACGCCGACGCGGCGTCCAGCGCGCGGTAGAGGTCGGCGAGCACGTCGTCCGGGTCCTCCAGCCCCACCGACAGGCGCAGCAGGTTGGCGTGCGGCTTGGCGGCGGCGCAGACCGGCCGGTGGGTGAGGGCGGCCGGGTGCTGGATGAGGGTGTCCACGCCGCCGAGCGACACGGCGTGCGTGGCCAGCTGGCAGCCGCCGGCCACCCGGCACGCCGCCTCGTAGCCGCCGGCCACCTCGAAGGCGACCATCGCCCCCGGGCCGCTCATCTGCCGTCCGACGAGGCCGGCCGGGTCGCACTCGGCCAGCCCCGGGTAGCGCACGAGGGAGACCGCCGGGTGCGCCTGCAGGCCGGCCGCGACCTTCCCCGCGTTCTCGCTCTGCGCCCGGACCCGCACCGGCAGCGTCGCCAGCCCGCGGTGCAGCAGGTAGGCCCCCAGGGGGTGCAGGACGCCGCCGGTCACGGCCCGCACGCGCCGCAGCCGGGCCGTCACCTCGGTGGCCCGCTCCCCCGCCGTGGCCACCACGCCGCCGACCGCGTCGCCGTGGCCGCCGATGTACTTGGTGGCCGAGTGCATCACCAGGTCGGCCCCCAGGGTGGCCGGGCGCTGCAGCACCGGCGTGGCGAACGTGTTGTCCACCATCAGCAGCGCCTGCGGGGCCCGCTCCCGCACCGTCGCCGCGACGGCGGCGATGTCGACGAGGTCGAGGGTGGGGTTGCCGGGCGACTCCAGCAGCACCAGGCCGGTGTCGGCGCGCAGGGCCTCGGCCACGCCGGCCGGGTCGGTGAACGTGACGTTGGTGCCGAGCAGGCCGGTGGCGAGCAGGTGGTCGCTGCCGCCGTACAGCGGGCGGACGCCGACCACGTGCCGGTGGCCGGTCTCGCCCAGGCCGACCAGGACGGCGGACAGCGCGGCCATGCCGGAGGCGAACGCGACCGCCTGCTCGGCGTCCTCGAGGTCCGCGAGGGCCTGCTCGAAGCGGGCCACGGTGGGGTTCCACAGCCGGGCGTAGACGTGGCTGCCGCCCTCCAGCGGCAGGCCGCCGGTCGCGAGCGCCTCGTAGCTGAGGCCGCCGGTCTCGACGTCCGGCAGCGGGTTCGTCGTCGACAGGTCGATCGGCGGGGCGTGGACGCCGGCATCCCGCAGTCCGGCGCGGCCGGCGTGGACGGCTCGGGTGCTGAACGCGGTCATACTGCGATGATGAACATCCGTGAGGCGCGTCCGCCAGCAATCCGCAGATGATTCTGGACGGGCGCCTGACGGCGAAGAATCTGCTCAGATCTGTCGAGGAGGGCTCGTGCCACCGAACATCGTGCGACGTCCCGAGGTGTCCCTGGACGCCGTCGACCGGGCGATCCTCGCGGCCCTCGTCGAGGACGGCCGGATGCCGAACAACGCGCTCGCCGCGCGGGCCGGCGTCGCGCCGTCCACGTGCCTGGCCCGGGTGCGGGAGCTGCGCCGGCGCGGCGTCCTGCGCGGGGTGCACGCCGACCTCGACCTGGCCGCGGTCGGCCACGGGCTGCAGGCGATGATCGCCGTCCGGCTCCGCTCGCACGAGCGGGGGGAGATCGAGGCGTTCCGCCGCACCGCGCCGCGGCTGCCGGGGGTCGTGTCGGTCTTCCACGTCTCCGGAGCGGACGACTACCTGCTGCACGTGGCGGTCGCGGACTCCGACGCGCTGCGCGACTTCGTCCTCGACCACATCACCGGGCACCCGGCGGTCGTGCACGCCGAGACGTCCCTGATCTTCGAGCACGTGCGCGGGACGTCGGACCTGGTCGGGCAGTGACGGGCCCGCGTCAGCCGGCGCTCTCCTCGACGACCGGCGGCGCCGCCACGTCGTGGTCCAGCCCGTCGGCCGGGACGACGGTGAGGCCCAGGTCGTGCGCGGCCGCGATCCCCTCGAGGAAGCCGCGGGCCCGCTCGGTGCGCGGGTAGCTCTCCAGCAGCGCCCAGAACTCCGGCCCGTGGCCGGGCTCGATGAGGTGCGCGAGCTCGTGCAGCAGTACGTAGTCGAGCACCCAGCCGGGCAGGCCGCGCACCAGCGTGGAGACCCGGATCGCGCCGTCCGCGGGGGTGGTCGAGCCCCAGCGCAGCTTCTGGTTGCCGGCCCAGCGCACCGACGTCGGCTGCGCGCGGCCGCCGAGGTAGCGGGCGGACAGCTCCCTCGCCCGCTTGGCGAGCGCCTCGTCCCCGGGGCGGCGGCGGCGTTCCTGCGCGGCGAGCCGGTCGAGCATCCGCTCGACCCACGCGCTCTCCTCGGCCGCCGAGAAGCGCGCGGGGATGCACACCACCGTGACCGGTCCCTCGCGGAAGGCGGTCACCGTACGGCGGCGCCGCCGGCTGCGGCGCACCTCGACGGTGGTGGACGCCGGTGCCATGACCGCACGCTACCTGCGCCCGGTGGGTCCGGTCGATCATGCACAGGCCGCGCGCGCCGCGCCGTCGCAGGTCACGGCGGTGTCCACGGGCTCGTCCACAGCCCCCGTGCCCCGACGGTCAGCGGCCGCGGAAGGTGGGGCGGCGCCGTTCGCGCTGGGCGGCCAGGCCCTCCTGCAGGTCGTCCGTGGCCAGGGTGACCGCCTGGGCGAGCGCCTCCCACTGCAGCGCCGTCTCGTAGTCGGCGTGCCCGCCGCCGCGCAGCGCGACCGTGGTCAGCCGGGTCGCGACCGGGGCGTTGGCGGCGATCGCGGACGCCGTCTCGAGGGCCACGTCGAGCACCTCGACAGCCGGCACCACGCGGGACGCCAGCCCGAGCCGCCCGGCCTCCTCGCCGTCCACCAGCCGCCCGGTGAGCAGCAGGTCCCGCGCGACGGCCAAGCCCGCGACGTCCGGCAGGGACCACGTCGTCGCCATCCCGGCGTGCATCCCCAGGGCGGTGAACGGGACGCCGAGCCGCGCCTCGGCGGCCACCACGCGCAGGTCGCACGCCAGGGCCAGCGCCAGGCCCGCCCCGATCGCGTGGCCGTTGACCGCGGCGATCGTCGGCACCTCCAGCTGCCGTACCGCCAGCCAGTCCCGGTAGAAGGCGATCATCCGGCGTCGCAGGGCGGCGACGTCCGCGTCGGGCTCCGCGCCGATCCACGTGGTGTCCCCGCCGGAGCAGAAGGCGCTGCCGGCGCCGGTGACGACCACGCAGCGCAGCTCGGCATCGCCGGCCAGGTGCTCGACCGCACGGGTCCAGGACGCCGTCATCGCCGCGGACATCATGTTGCGCCGGTCGGGCAGGTCGAGCGTGAGCACCGCCACGCCGTCGTCGCGGCGGTCCAGCCGCAGGTGCTCCAGGTGCAGGTCAGCCGGGGTGCTCGCCATGGGCGCACGGTATCCGGACGTCCGGTTCGCCCCTCCGTGCGGGCGACACGGACACCCGGTCGCGCCTCGTGCGTGCGCAGCGCGCCGCGTGCTGGGCTACTGTGCTGCGCGGTCCAGGGGGCACGCCCCGGAGCACGGGAGCAGGTGCACCCGGTAGCAGACGGCGAGACGAAGGAGGCCGACATGGCCGAGGAGACCTACAAGGGCGAGTTCTACTGCGTGAAGTGCAAGGAGAAGCGGGAGGCCGAGGGCCGCGTCGTCGAGACGAACGGCCGCCGGATGGCCAAGGGCCAGTGCCCGGTGTGCGGCACCAACCTCAACCGCATCCTCGGCAAGGCCTGACCCCAGGCCTGCCGCCAGCAGCGACGGCGGGCGTCTCGGTGCCGGGGCGTCCGCCGTCGGCGTTCCGGGGGCTGTGGACGACGACCGCGAGGCGGGCGCCGGGCGTGCCAGGCTGCGGGGATGGTCCTTCGGCTGCGCCCCGGCCTGCACCAGGTGTGGCGGCGTCCCGGCCGGCTGCAGGTCGGCCTCGACCCGCGGCACGGCGTGGTGCTCGACGGGCTGGGTCCCGCTGACGAGCGCGTCGTCGCGGCGCTGACCGAGGGCACCTCCCCGGCACGGCTGCAGCGGCTGGCCGACCGCCTCGGCCTGCCCCGGGCCCGCGTGGAGGCGCTGCTCGCCGAGCTGCGGTCCGCGCACGCCCTCGCCGGGCCGCCGACCGTGCGCAGCCGCCTGGCCCGGCTGCCGGAGGCCTCGCGGCAGCGCCTCGCCCCGGACGCCGCGGTCCTCGGCGTCGCCCACCCCGACGGCGACGGGTGGCACGTGCTGTCCGCCCGGCGCGCCCGCTGCGTGGGGGTCGCCGGCGCGGGCCGCACCGGCCTCGCCGTGGCGACCGGGGTGGCCGCCGCCGGGGTCGGGTGCGTGCTCGTCGAGGACGACCGGGAGGTGACGTCCGCCGACCTGGCGCCCGGCGGCTACGGCGAGGAGCACCTCGGCCGCCGGCGCGCCGAGGCGGCCCGTGACGTCCTGGCCCGCTCCTGCCCCGACACGCGGACGTCGGCCCGTGGGCGGGTCCGCCCGCACGTGCTCGTCGTCGTCGGGCACGGCGTCGTCGACCCGGCCGGCCTGGACGCCCTGGTCCGCGAGGACGTGCCGCACCTGGTCGTGACGTGGGGCGAGGCCGGCGTCGTCGTCGGCCCGCTGGTGGTGCCGGGGGTCAGCAGCTGTCTGCGCTGCCAGCACCTGCACCGGGCGGACCGCGACCCGGAGTGGCCGCGCGTCGTCGCCCAGCTGGCCCTGCGCCGTCCCGGGTCGCCGCCGCGACCAGGGTGTTGCGGGCCTTGGTGGTGTAGCCGTTCTTGATGCCGACCGCGCCCGGGTAGCGGGACAGGAACCGGTCCAGGTTCCAGATCTGGAAGGTCGAGCC
>JBMOMI010000092.1:8799-10743 GCA_049325235.1 Actinomycetota bacterium
CGCCGGCGGAGGAGGCGTCGCTGGCGGCGCTGGCCGGGGCGCTCTCCACGACGCAGGTGCTCGCGCACCTGGACGCCGGCGCCGAGCCGGCCACCCTGGACGCCGCCCTCGAGGTGACCCTGCCGGGCGGCGGCATCGCGGTCCGCGCGTGGCCGCCGCACCCTCGCTGCGGGTGCCGGTGGCCTCCCGGGGTCGCGGCGGCCGGGACGGCGGACACAATGGGTCGGTGAGCGACATCCCGCGCAAGGCGCTGTCCCGCTCGGTCCGGCTCGCGAGCCTGCCGGTGGGCTTCGCCGGGCGGACGGCGCTCGGCCTGGGCAAGCGGGTCGGCGGCAAGCCGGCCGAGATGGTCGCCGCGGAGGTGCAGGCCCGCACCGCCGAGCAGATGTTCAAGGTGCTCGGCGAGCTCAAGGGCGGCGCGATGAAGTTCGGCCAGGCGCTGAGCATCTTCGAGGCCGCGCTGCCCGAGGAGATCGCCGGCCCCTACCGGGCCACGCTCACGAAGCTGCAGGACGCCGCGCCGCCGATGCCGGCGGCGACCGTGCACAAGGTGCTCGCCGAGCAGCTCGGGGCTCGGTGGCGCCAGTCGTTCCAGGTGTTCGAGGACGCGCCGGCCGCGGCCGCGTCGGTGGGCCAGGTGCACCGCGCGGTGTGGAAGGACGGCCGTCCGGTCGCGGTCAAGGTGCAGTACCCCGGCGCCGGCGACGCCCTGATCAGCGACCTCAACCAGGTGTCGCGGGTGGCGCGGGTGGCGACCAGCTGGATCCCGGGCCTCGACATCGGCCCGATCCTCGCCGAGCTCAAGGAGCGGATCGCCGAGGAGCTCGACTACGGGCTGGAGTCCGAGGCGCAGGCCACGTTCGCCGCGGCGTTCGCCGACGACCCCGACTTCGCCGTCCCGGACGTCGTGCTCGCCACCGACCGGGTCATCGTCAGCGAGTGGCTGGAGGGGACACCGCTGTCGGCGGTGATCCGGGACGGCACCCAGGAGGAGCGGGACCTCGCCGCCCGCCGGTACATGACGTTCCTGCTCGTCGGCCCGGAGCGCGCCGGTCTGCTGCACGCCGACCCGCACCCCGGCAACTTCCGCATCACCCCGGACGGGCGGTTCGGCGTCCTGGACTTCGGCGCGGTGAACCGGCTGCCGGACGGGATGCCGACCGAGATCGGCCGGCTGCTGAACCTGGCGCTGGCCGGCGAGGCGGAGGCGGTCGTGCAGGGGCTGCGCGAGGAGGGGTTCATCAAGGCGTCGATCCAGATCGACCCCGACGGGCTGCTGGAGTACCTCGCCCCGTTCCTGGAGCCCGCGCGGGTGAAGCGGTTCCGGTTCAGCCGCGGGTGGCTGCAGGCGCTGTTCGCGCACATCAACGACCCGCGCCGGCCGCAGTGGTCGACCGGGATGAAGCTCAACCTGCCGCCGGAGTACCTGCTCATCCACCGCGTGTGGCTGGGCGGCATCGGCGTGCTGTGCCAGCTCGAGGGCGAGGTCGCGGTGCTCGACGTGCTGGGAGAGCACCTGCCGGACTTCACCCCGCCCTGAGGCGGGCCACCAGCGGCAGGACGCCGAGCACCGGCACGGCGGTGAGCGCGACGGCGCCGGGAAGGCCGGCGCCCGCCGACGCCACCGCACCTACGGCGCCGGCACCCAGCGCCGTCCCGGCGTCGAAGCCAGCGTTCCACACGGTGCTGGCGGTGGCCGAGCCGCTCGGGCCGGACCGCGAGAACGCGACCAGCAGCGTGAGGTTCTGCACCGCCCCGTAGCCGGTGCCGGCCACGGCGCACCCGGCGAGGACGAGCGCCCCGGCTGCCCCGCTCGTCGCCAGGCCCGAGCGGTCGCGTCGGTGCGCCGTCCCAGGGTGCGGTAGCGCAGGGCGGCCGGGACGCCGAGCACGGGCAGCGCGCCCAGCCAGAACACCAGCGCGAAGGAGACGTTCTCCGCCAGGT
>JBMOMI010000093.1:0-10730 GCA_049325235.1 Actinomycetota bacterium
GCCGGCTCCGATGGCGACGCCGATGTCGGCCTGGGCGAGGGCCGGCGCGTCGTTGACCCCGTCCCCGACCATGGCCACGCGCCGCCCGGCCTGCTGCAGCTCGGCGACCTTGGCCGACTTGTCCCCAGGGAGCACCTCGGCGATCACCGTGTCGATCCCGAGCTGCCCGGCGATCCTGCGGGCCGTGGCCTCGTTGTCACCGGTGAGCATCACGACCTGGGCGCCGGCCTCGTGCAGCGCCGCAACCGCGGCCGCGGCGGTCTCCCGGGCCGCGTCGGCCAGGGCGACAAGGCCCACCGCCGTGCCGTCGACGGCGACGATGACCGCGGTGCGGCCGGATGCCGCCAGCTCGTCGCGCCGTTCCGCGAGCGCGCCGACGTCCACGCCGTCGGCCGCCATCAGCTTGCGGTTGCCGACCAGCACCCGCCGGCCCGCCACCTCGGCGACGGCGCCGTGGCCCGGGACGTTGCGGAACCCGGTCGCCTGCAGCACCGGCACGGACCGGTCGTCGGCGTGACGGACGACGGCCGCCGCCAGTGGGTGCTCCGACTCGCGCTCGACGGCCGCGGCCAGGGCCAGCATCTCCTCCTCGGGCATCCCGTCGACGACGACGTCGGTGACCTCGGGCTCTCCCTTGGTGAGGGTGCCGGTCTTGTCCATCACCACTGTGTCGATGTGCGCCGAGGTCTCCAGCGCGGTCGCGTTCTTGAACAGCACTCCCCGTTTGGCGCCGAGACCGGTGCCGACCATGATCGCTGTCGGGGTGGCCAGGCCGAGCGCGTCGGGGCAGGTGATGACCACGACGGTGATCGCGAACAGGAGCGCGACCGGCACGCTGGCACCGGCGAGCAGCCACACCAGGAATGTGCCGGTGCCGCCGATCAGCGCGACGAACACCAGCCAGAACGCCGCGCGGTCGGCCAGCCGCTGGCCCGGCGCCTTGGAGTTCTGCGCCTCCTGCACCAGGGCGACGATCTGCGCGAGTGCGGTGTCCGCCCCGACCTTGGTGGCGCGGACCCGCAGCGTCCCGGTGGTGTTCACCGAGGCGCCGATGACCTCGGAGCCGGCCGTCTTGGCGACCGGCAGGCTCTCGCCGGTGACCATCGACTCGTCGACCTCGGACTCGCCGTCCTCGACGACGCCGTCCACCGGAACCTTCGCTCCCGGCCGGACCAGCAGCAGGTCACCGACCTGCACCTCGGCGGTGGGAACTTCGACCTGCTGGCCGTCGCGCAGCACCACCGCCATCGGCGGAGCCAGCTCCAGGAGGGTGCGGATCGCCTCGTTGGCGCCGCCGCGGGCTCGCATCTCGAACCAGTGGCCGAGCAGGACGAACGCGGCCAGCACCGTGGCGGCCTCGTAGAAGACCTCGCCGCCGCCGGTGAGCGTCACCCCCAGGCTGTACAGCCAGCCGGCGCCGATCGCGACGGCGACCAGCACCATCATGTCCAGCGTCCGGGCGCGCAGCGCCCGGTAGGCGCCGTCGAAGAAGATCCAGGCCGAGTAGAAGACGACGGGCAGCGACAGGATCAGCGCGAGCACGTCGTCGCGCAGCCCGAACGGCGTCCCGGCGGTGAAGCCCAGGACGTCGCGACCGATCGGCGACCACAGCAGGATGGGGACCGAGAGCAGGGCGGCGACGACGAAGCGGTTGCGCATGTCGCGGACCATCTCGTCCATCGACATGTCGGCGTGGGCGCCGCCGTGTCCCATCACGTCCTGCGGCGTCCGTCCCGCGGGGGCCTCGTGCGCGGGTCCGTGCCCGGCGTGCCCCGGCGGCGACGGCTCGGCCATCGGGTCGCAGACGTGGTCCGGCACCGACTGCCCGGCGCAGTGGTAGCCGCACTCGCGCACCCAGGCGGCCAGCTCGGCCACCGAGGTCTGCTCCGGGTCGTACGTGACGGTCGCCGTCTGCGAGACGGCGTTCGCCTCCACGGCCAGGACGCCGGGCTTGCGGGACAGCACGTGCTCGACCACGGACTCCGAGGTGGCCCAGTGCAGGCCGCCGACCTCCAGGACAGTGGTGCTGGTGGAGCTGCTGGACATGTCTCCTCCGATCGGCGCCTCGCGGCGGCGGGGGGCCGGTCAGGTGCCGGCGCCCACCGTCTCCCGCTGCGGCGCCTCCTCACGCTGCTCGGCCGGGGTCTGCAGGGAGACCGCCTGGAACCGCCGCAGGCGCAGGCTGTTGCTGACGACGAACACCGACGAGAACGCCATCGCGGCGCCGGCGATCAGCGGGTTCAGCAGGCCGGCCACCGCGAGCGGGATCGCCGCCACGTTGTAGGCGAAGGCCCAGAACAGGTTTCCCTTGATCGTGCGTAGCGTGCTGCGGGACAAGCGGATCGCGTCGACCGCGGTGCGCAGGTCGCCGCGCACCAGCGTCAGGTCGCTGGCCTCGATGGCGACGTCGGTGCCGGTGCCCATCGCGATCCCGAGGTCGGCCTGCGCGAGCGCCGCCGCGTCGTTGACGCCGTCACCGACCATCGCCACGACGCGACCCTCGCCCTGCAGCCGGCGGACGACGTCCACCTTGTCGGCCGGCATCACCTCGGAGATCACCTCGCTGATGCCGACCTCGGCGGCGATCGCGCGCGCGGCGCGGTCGTTGTCGCCGGTCAGCAGCACCGGCCGCAGCCCGAGGTGCACCAGCTCGGCCACCGCCTGGGCGCTCGTGGGCTTCACCGTGTCGGACACCACGAGCAGCCCGCGCACCCGGCCGTCCCAGCCGACCGCGACGGCCGTGCGGCCGGCGGACTCCGCCTCCTCCTGGGCTGCGGCCAGCTGCTCGTCGAGCTCCTGCGCCCACTCGCGGGCGAGCCAGCCGGACCGGCCCGCCACCACCGCGTGGCCGTCGACGACGCCCTGCACGCCGAGCCCCTGGCTCGCGGTGAACGACTCGACGGGAGGCAGGTCGCCGAGCCGCTCGCGGGCACCGGTGGCGATGGCCGCGGCGATCGGGTGCTCCGAGGCGTCCTCGAGCGCGCCGGCGAGCCGCAGCAGCTCGGCCTCGTCGGTGCCGGCCGCCGGCACGACGTCCACCAGACGCATCCGGCCGGTGGTCACGGTGCCGGTCTTGTCCAGGACGATCGTGTCGACCCGGCGGGTCGACTCCAGGATCTGCGGCCCCTTGATGAGGATGCCGAGCTGGGCACCCCGGCCGGTGCCGACGAGCAGCGCCGTCGGCGTGGCCAGGCCGAGCGCGCACGGGCAGGCGATGATGAGCACGGCGACGGCCGCCGTGAAGGCCAGCTCGGGCCCGCCGCCGGTGCCCAGCCAGAAGCCGAGCGTGGCGGCGGACAGCGCGATCACGACCGGCACGAAGACCGCCGAGATGCGGTCCGCGAGCCGCTGGACCGGGGCCTTCCCGGACTGGGCCTCCTCGACCAGCCGCGCCATCTGCGCGAGCTGGGTGTCGGCTCCCACCCGGGTGGCCCGGACGACGAGCCGGCCGCCCGCGTTGACGGTGGCGCCGACCACCCCGTCACCGGGGCCGACCTCGACCGGGACGGGCTCGCCGGTCAGCATGCTGGCGTCGACGGCCGAGGAGCCCTCGACCACCACGCCGTCGGTCGCGATCTTCTCTCCGGGCCGGACGACGAACTCCTCCCCCACGGTCAGCTGGTCGACCGGGATGCGGACCTCGCGACCGTCCCGGCGCACCGCGACGTCCTTGGCGCCCATCTCCAGCAGCGCGCGCAGGGCGGCCCCGGAGCGCTTCTTGGCCCGGACCTCGAAGTAGCGCCCGGCCAGGATGGCCACCGCCAGCACGGCGGCCACCTCGAGGTAGATCTCGTGGGCACCGCCACCCGGCTCGGGGAGGAGGTCGAACGTCATTCGCATGCTCGGCTCACCCGCCCCCCCGAGGAACAGGGCGAACAACGACCAGCCGAACGCCGCGAGGATCCCGACGCTGATCAGGGTGTCCATCGTCGCCGCCGCGTGCTTGGCGTTCACCCAGGCGGCGCGATGGAACGGCCAGGCGCCCCATACCGCCACAGGGGCGGCCAGGGTCAACGACAGCCACTGCCAGTTGTCGAACTGCAGCGGGCGCACCATCACCAGCAAGAGGACCGGTACTGTGAGAGCCGTCGAGACGAGGAGCCGCTGGCGCAGCGACGCGACCTCGGGGTCCTCCGGGACCTCGGCCTCCGTCCCGCCAGGGCGCTGGGCCCCGGCCGGCCGGGGAGGCTCCGGTTCACGGGCCGTGTAGCCGGTCGCTTCGACGGTGGCGATCGCGTCGGCGACGGTGACGCCCTCCGCGAGCACGATCCGAGCCTTCTCCGTCGCGTAGTTGACGCTGGCCTCGACCCCGGGCATCCGGTTGAGCTTCTTCTCGATGCGGGCAGCGCACGACGCGCAGGTCATGCCGCCGATCTGCAGCTCGACGGGCTGGCTCACCGGCTCATCTCCTCATCGCTCATGTCCCCTCCACGCATCTCGTTCTCGGGCTCTTGCTCCTGCTGCACGGACGCGACGCCCACGGGACCGGCTGCGCTGCCGATCGCAAGGCCCACGCCGAACACGGCGACGAGCAGCAGGGCGAAGCTCGCGAACTTGACGGCCGTGCTCATCGGACGGTCCTGTTCATGGTGGCGCTGTCACGCATCGCGGGGCGCTCCTTTTCGTCATGGGGCGTGCCGTGGAGACCGAGACTGGCCCGCATCAACCCGGAGCACTATACCCCCCCGGGGTAAATGACGCCACCGCTGCACCCGGCTCGGGAGCTCCTTCAGTGAACCTTCATGGAACGCCGCGACCGACAGACATCCCCGCGTCCCATGCTGGTGGCACTGGACACGGTGAGGTGAGACGGATGCTGTCGGGAGCGTGGTGCGGCGCGATGGGCGTCGGCGACTGGGCACTCATGGTGGGGTTCTGGGGGGCGTTCCTGGCGCTCACCGTGTGGGCGGTGAGCAGGATCTTCCCGCGCGAGTCCCCCGGCGTACCGGCGGGACCTGCCGACGAACCCACCGCCCGGGAACTGCTCGACCTGCGCCTGGCATCCGGTGAGATCGACCCCGAGACCTACCAGAGACTGGTGCGGGAGTTGCACACCAGCGTGCCGTGACCAGAGCGCACGGGCCCGGGGAGAATGCAGGTCCCCCCGCACGCGTTGGTCGGCTCGGCGTCCGCTCGGGGCGCTACTGCTCGCCGGGACGCTCCAATCCGTGAGGGCAGGGACTGAAGTCCTGTAGCCAAGGGACCCAAGCCCTGCACTGATCCGGCATCGACTCGCTACTGTCGGTCCGCGTAACAGGAACCGTCGCGACGTACGGCGAGCAAAGGAAGAGATCATGGGGTTGTTGTCAGGCCTTCCGGGCCTCCGCACGCGACACCTTGGGTGGGTCGCGGCGTTGACGGCCCTCCTCATGCTCATGGCACCTGTCGCGAGCGCCAGCCCCGACGAGGAAGAAAGCGACTACGCCGTCGACCTCGTCCAGCAGGCGATCTCCTTCATCGCCAACGACGGCGGCGCCGATCGGGCGCTGGAGAAGATGGAGGACGCCCTCGCGGCACCCGACCCGTCCGGGGTCGACCTGGCGCTCGTGGAGGAGGCCGCGACGCTCGTCGAGGAAGCCGCGCCAGGAACCGAGGAAGCGGCTCTGAGCGAGGCCAGGGAACTGCTCCTCGAGGCGGCACCCGCGCTGGCGGAGGCGCCCGAGATCGAGATGGCCACGGGCCTCGAGACGGGGACGACCGTCGTCCTGGACCCGTTCCAGCCCGCCCGCGGCATCAGCGACGGCGGGGACGCCGCCCTGCTTGCCCTGGCGGCGGTGGCCATCGCGCTCGGCCTGTGGACGGCACAGCGGACCCGACCCCGCCACAGTGTGCGGGAGCTACGTCGTCTGGGAGCACTGGAGTCACCGTCCACCACCACACCGGGAGGTCGGTCATGAGCGGAACGACGTCGCGTGCTGCGCATGCACCGACCCAGGCGCAGCGGGGACGCTGGCGCCGCGCCGTCGACGCCGTCGACGAGAGGATGGGCATCCGGGCCCTGGAGTACCCGGTGCCCGAGCACGCGAACAACCTGGGGTGGAGCCTGGGCGGGCTCACCGCCACGATGTTCGTCGTCCTGCTGGTGACCGGCATCTACCTCGGCCAGTTCTACAGCCCGATGCCGCAGGACGCTAACCAGTCCGTGCGGGACATCGTCACCGACGTGTGGCTCGGCGGCTTCGCGCGCGGCCTGCACTACTGGGCCGCCCAGGCGATGATCGTGCTCGCCCTGCTGCACATGCTCCGGGTGTTCCTCCACGGGTCCTTCAAGAAGCCGCGGGAGGGCAACTGGGTCGTCGGTGTGGCGATGTTGCTGCTGACCTACCTCGCGATCTTCACGGGCACGGTGCTCAAGTGGGACCAAGAGGGCTTCGAGGCCCTCGTGCACAATCTCGACGTCGCCGAGCTCCTGGGCGGCGTCGGTGTCTGGTTCACCGAAGACCTCACCGAACGGGTACCCATCCTGTTCCGGCTGTACACCGCGCACGCGGTGATCCTGCCGGGGCTGATCCTCGTGCTGTTCGTCCTGCACGCGCTGCTGGTCAAGCGGCACAAGATCTCGCCCCACCCGTCGATCCCCCGCCCGGAGAGGGAGGAACCCGAGCCCTTTACACATCACCTCCGGCGTGTCGGCGCGTTCGGGCTCGTCGCGCTGGGCCTGCTGTCCGCGCTGGCCGTGCTGCTGCCGCCCGTGCTGGGACCGACCCCGGTGGAGGGCATCGAAGTGACCCGGCCCCTGTGGTTCTACTGGTGGTTCTTCCCGTTCGAGGAGTGGTTCGGGGTCCCCTCCGTCGCCTTCGCGATCGCCGCCGCGTTCGGCCTGCTGTTCCTCGTGCCGTTCCTCGACCGCAGCCCGCGCCGGCACTGGCGCGAGCGCAAGGTGTCGATGGGCGTGCTTCTCGCCGTGCTGCTCGTGATGGCGGCCATCACCGTCAACGTGTGGATCAACAACCCACGGGGCCACTGATGCGGGGCGTCGACGTTCCCCGTGCCAGGCGCTGGTTCTGGGCACTGGTCGGGACGGCTGTGCTGGCCACCGGCGCCGTGTACTGGGCACTCGGCGCTCCGGCCGGGCCGCTGGCTGCCACGGTGCTGCTCGTCGGTGGGGTCGTCGCGGTGGCGAGCACGACCCAGGCGGCCCGGATCCTGCGCGCACTGAACGGCCCCCCGGACCTCGACCTGGGCCGCCGCCTGGAGGACGCCGACATCCGGCTGAAGCCGGGGCGCCGGCCCCGCCGTTCGACCCGAGGGGCGAGGACGTGACGGCGAGGACGCCGATCTGCCGCCTGGTGCTGGACCTGGGGGGCGTGCCGTGGGCTGGGGATCCCGAGACCGCGGAGCGACTGTTGCTCGGCAGACCCGGGGTGCAAAAGGTGACGGTGAGCCCTGGCAGCCGGCGGGCGGTCGTCCTCCACGACGCCCGGCTGTCGCTGCCTGAGCTGTGGAACTGGCTCGTCGACTGCGGCGCCCACTGCGCCGGGGGCGCCGTGCCCAGTCACGAGTGCACGGCTCCTCAGGCCGGTACCCAGGACGCCACCTCCACATGACCCCGGCTGGGCGTCGACGGGCATGCTCACACCTCCTCCGGGGTAGTCGACGTCTGTGGGGACCGGCCACTGCGTGCTCGTCGTCCCCGGCCTGGCGGTCCGGCGGTACGTCGAGCCCGCGGTCACGGCCCTGCAGGATCGCGGGCTGGGCGCTCAGCTCCTCCCGGCTCCCGGCCAGCCCGGCGTGCCGGCCGACCTGCGGGCCTACGGTGAGGAGCTGGCCCACCGGATCGGCCCGGGTCCGGTCGAGCTCCTCCTCGGGCTCTCGGTCGGCGCCCAGGCGGCCGCGGTCGCCGCCGCGGCGGCCGGTGCCGGGGTGCGGCACCTGGTGCTCTGCGGCCCCACCGTCGACCCGAGAGCCCGGACGACGCCGGGCCTGCTGGGCCGGTGGCTGGGCGCGGGGCGGGTGGAGCCGCCCCAGCTGGCTGCCAGCCAGGTCCCGGACTGGATCGGCGCGGGCCCGCGACGCCTGTCCACGGTGGTCCGGTCGGCGCTGGCGTTGCCCCTGGAGGAGGTGCTGCCCGCCGTCCGCAGCCGGTTGACCGTCGTGCACGGGGGGCGCGACCTCGTGACCTCCCACGCCTACGCCGCCGCGCTCGCCGCCGCCCACGGCGGGCTGCTCGTCGTCGTCCCCGGGGCGACCCACTCGTGGCCGTACGCGGACGAGCGGCGGTTCGCCGACGTCGTCTCGGGCCTGCTGTCGTGACGGCCGGGTCGTCCGGGGGCGTGCCGCCCCGGAAGGTGGTCGCCTCCTTCGACTCCGCGACCGTCCTGCACGCCGCCACGGCGGCCGCACTGGAGGGGAGGCCGTTCTCGCACCTGGGGCACAGCCGGCTCGCTGCCACCGGTGTACGAGCCGCCGGTCGCCTGCCCTGGGCGCTGCTGCGGCGTGTCTACGCCAGGGTCGGAGCCTCGGAGGGCCTGTCCCCGCAGCGTCTCGCCGACGTGGACCTGGCTGCCGTGGCCGACTGGCTGGCTGCCGGCTACCCGGCCCGGCGGTACCCCGCCGTCCTCATCGGGTCGAGCAACGGCGCCCTGGCCCACCTGGCGGCCGCGGCCCAGGTGCCGTGGCTGCCGGGGACCGTCCTCGTGCCGGTCGCGCGCACCGGGGACCCCGCTCGACCGGACGACGCGCTGCGGTTCGGCGAGCAGGTGGCCGGACAGCTGCTCGAGCGCAACCCGGACGTCGCCCTGCATCACATGCACGACCGGGTGCAGGACGAGCTGATGGTGGCGCACATGACGTACTTCCGGGTCAAGTGGCAGGAGATGCCCGAGGCGTACTCCCGCTTCCTGACCCGCTGCCTGGCGCCCGGCGCCCCGGTCGTGGTGGTGGAGGACGAGTCCCGCTGGCCCGTCGTCCGGGTGGCAGAGCGGCACGTGTTCCAGGTCGGCGCGCAAGGCGGGGTGCAGCCCGAGGCGTACCTGTGCCAGCCGCACACGCCGCGCCCGGACGACGAGGCGCCCGAGGCGGAATGGGGCGCCCACCCCGGCCTGGGCGCCGCCGTCCAGCGGTGGGGCGACCGGCACGGGCACCCCGTCGTGCGGCTGACGTACCGCGGACCGCAGGCACCCGCCCACGCCGTCGCCACCGTGTTCCGGCGCTGGTACCGCGAGCGCGGCGAGGCCGGAGACCGGTTGCTCGTGCCGTCGTTCGTGCTCGGCGACCCGTGGCGCACGATCGACGTCGCCGCCGTGCCGTTCTGGACGTTCTTCTCGGTGCAGCCGGCGTTGCAGGCGCTCGACGAACACCTGGAGACCAGCCCGGCCTACCGCGACGTCGACGTCCTGTTGTTCCAGCACGGCGTCCGGTCCCAGGGCATCGCCGACCCGCAGGACTGGCTGCGGGTGGTGCGGCGCCACGGCGCCGTGCCGCGGCTGCTCGCGCTGGACCCCAGGCGGTTCCCGCACGACATCGCGACCCTGGGCCGCTACTCGCGCGCGCTGGACACCCTCCCGACCGCCCGGCGCGCGTGGTCGCCGCTGCCGCTGGCGCAGGCCTTGGAGGGCCTGTCCGCGGCCGGGCTCAGGACGACGGAGGGGCCGGGGTCTTCTTCCCTGCCCGGTCGTCCGGACCGTGCCCCCCGTGGCCACCGTGCCCCCCGTGGCCGCCAAGGTGCATGACGGCCATCAGGCCCACGAGCGCGAGGGGCACGACGGTGCCGCCCGGAACGCCGGCGAGCCACAGGACGACACCGACACCGGCGACGGCCAGGTACAGCCGCAGAGTGGTCTTGCTCGGGGCCATGTCGTGCTCCTCCGCTGGACGACCGCGGCGTGAGCTCGCCGCTCCCTCCAGACAGTGCCGGACGATCCCTGAGGATTGCCCCCGGCCTGCGTCAAGGTTCACTGAAGCCGCTCGGCCACCCCGACGACGAAGTCGCCTCCGACGAGGCCGACCCGCCGCCGGCCGACGCGCAGCCCGCGGGCCTCCAGCTCGGCCGCCAGCGTCTCGCCGCTGAAGCGGTCCTCGGCGGGGTGCTCCAGGAACCGGCGGTAGCTGGGCCGGGCGAGTGCCTGGGCGGTCACCTCCTCGAAGTAGAACCGCCCACCGAGGCGCAGCACCCGGCGGACGTGCGCCACCGCAGCCCTCCAGTCCTCGACGTGGTGCAGGATGCCGAAGTCGAACACGGCGTCGACCGTCGCGTCGGCGAGCGGCAGCTCGCTGGCGGACGCCCGGCAGAGCCGCACTCGGCCGCCGTACCCCGCGGTGCGCCGTCCGGCCAGGCGCAGCATGTGCGGGTCGACGTCGACGCCGAGCACCTCGTCGGCACCGAACTGCTCCAGGATCAGCCTCAGGCCGTAGCCCTGCCCGCACCCCAGCTCGAGCGCGCGCCCGCCGGCCATCACGCCGCCGAGACGGCGCAGCAGCGGCACCTCGACCCGCCGCTGCACCGCTCGGCGGGCGGGGTTGTTCATCAGCGCCGTCTCCACGCGGTTCATCAGCACCGGGCACCTGCCGGCCGTCCGGTCACGGCGTCACCACCAGCTCACGCCAGATGCCGCGGCGGCGGGCCTCGACCACGGTCATCCCCGCGGCCGCGACGTTCTCCTCCGTGCGGCGGTTGAGCTCCGGGCCGAAGGTGCGGCGCGTCCACGGGCTCACTGCGTCCGCGAGCCGTGCCAGCAGGGGGTTCGTCGGGCGCACGTGCTCGTAGAGGAGGACGAGCCCGCCGGGGCGGG
>JBMOMI010000094.1:0-10727 GCA_049325235.1 Actinomycetota bacterium
CGGTGGCACGGACGGTGGGGCGGGCTCGGCCGTCGGCGTCACGACCGGCGCCGTCGGGATCACCGTCACCGACGTGGACGGCGAGGGCTCCGCGACCGGCACGTCGGCTGCGACGAGCACGACGCCGGCGTCCCCGGGCACCGGTGCCGCGCCGTCCCGGTAGGCGTAGGCCCAGCCGAGCACCGACCGGACGTAGGCGGCGGAGGCGTTGTACCGCAGCACCGCGGCGGCCATCCCGGCCTCGGTCGTGAGGTCGTCGCCGCGGGCGCACAGGTACACGGCCGCCGCGAGCGCCGCGTCGTCGACGTCGTGCGGGTCGGCGGCACCGTCGCCGTCACCGTCCCGGCCGAAGGCGCGCCACGTGCCGGGCAGGAACTGCATCGGGCCCACCGCGCGGTCGTACGCGGCGTCTAGGTCGAGGGCGCCGCCGTCGGAGTCGGTGATCACCCGGGTGCCGGCAAGCGAACCGTCCAGACGCGGCCCGAGGATCGGTCCGCGGGTGCGCCCGTCGTCGTCCACCCTCCCGCCGGACGCGTGAGCGGACTCGATCCGCCCGATGCCGGCGAGCAACCACCACGGCAGGCCGCACCGAGGCTGCGTCTGCGCCATCCGGTCCGCCGCGAAGCGGTAGGCCGCGAGCACGCGGACCGGGATCCCGGCGGCCGGCGCGCGGCCGGAAAGCACTCCCACGACGGGCCCCGGCAGGTCGGCGTCCCGGTCCGGCGTCTCCGCTCCGAGCAGCCCGTGGGGCTGCCAGTCCGGGGGTGGACCCGGGGCGGCGCTGACCGCCAGCAGCAGCGGCGGGGGAGACGCGGGAGGTGGCGCCGCGGTCCGCCCGGTCTCCGGTGAGACACCGACCGAGAAGGCGACGGCCGCCGCGGCGACCAGCGCGCGGGCGCGCCGCACCGCGCGGTGGCCGGGCAACCGGATGGTCACCACCCGGGGCGTCGTGGACATCACGCTCCCCCTCCGGCGTGCGGACGACGTCCCTGCACGTTATGCCCGGCTCCGGTGCGCCGGCCACCCCCAATCCGAGGCATTCTGAGGCCGTGGCAGCCCGCGAGGTCCCGTGCGTCGGGGCGCTCGTGCGCGACGGCGCGGGCCGCCTGCTGCTCGTCCGCCGGCGTCACGCGCCGGGGGCGGGGCTCTGGTCGGTGCCGGGCGGGCGGGTGGAGTCCGGCGAGGACGACGCCGCGGCCGTCGTCCGGGAGGTCGCCGAGGAGACCGGGCTGCGCGTCGTGCCGGGGGCCCTGGTCGGCGAGGTGCGCCGCGACGCCCCCGACGGGGCGGTCTTCGTCATCCGCGACTACGACTGCCACCTGGTTGGCGGCACGCTGGCTGCCGCGGACGACGCGACCGAGGCCCGGTGGGTCTCGGCGGCCGACCTGGACGCCCTGGACCTGGTGCCGCAGCTGCGCGAGACGCTGGCGGAGTGGGGCGTGCTGCCCGCGTGAGGCTCAGTCCTGTCGCGGCTCCGGCCGACCGGGCTGCTCGCCGCCACGCGCGTCGAGGTAGTTCTGCTTGGGCACCATGACCTTGCGCCGGAAGACGCAGACCAGGGTGCCGTCCTGCTTGTAGCCGCGCGTCTCGACGTGCACGATCCCGCGGTCGTCCTTCGAGGTCGACTCCCGCTTGTCGAGCACCTCGGTCTGGCCGTAGATCGTGTCGCCGTGGAAGGTCGGCGCCACGTGCTTGAGCGACTCGATCTCGAGGTTGGCGATCGCCTTGCCGGACACGTCCGGCACCGACATGCCGAGCAGCAGCGAGTAGATGTAGTTGCCGACGACCACGTTGCGGCGGAACTGCGTCGTCTCACTCGCGTAGTGCGAGTCCAGGTGCAGCGGGTGGTGGTTCATCGTCAGCAGGCAGAACAGGTGGTCGTCGTACTCAGTGACGGTCTTGCCGGGCCAGTGCTTGTACACGGCGCCGACCTCGAACTCCTCGAACGTCCGGCCGAACTGCATGCCTGCTCCTCCTCGTTCCGGTGACCTGACCGCCGCACATCGTGCCGGAGGCGCGGTGTCATCGGCGGGTGGCCTCGGTCACGGGACCGGCGCCGGACCAGGTGACCGGGACGCCGTGCGGCGCCTCGCCGACGACGCGGGCGTGGCCGCCGGGCCAGGTGGTCACCGTGACGAGGAAGCGGTGCCGCTGCCCCGGCGCGGGACGCCGCGGCTCGAAGGCGATATGAGCGAGCGGGGCGTCATCGGTGGCGGTGGCGCCCAGGCCTGACAGCCGCGCGGACACCCGCGCCTGCTCGGCGGCGTCCAGGTACTGCCACATCACCGAGGGGCCTGAGGGCGTAGCCGGGTGCGAGAGGATGACCGGCATGACACGCGAGCCGAGCACGCCGGAGACCCCGGAGACGCCGCCGGAGCAGCCGCTGAGCGACCGTGGCTCCAACCGCAGCCAGCGCCCGACGTCGGAGGCGTTCAAGCGGTTCATCGCCACCGGCTGGGCCCCCCGGCCCGACACCCGGCCGCAGCGGGCGGAGGTGGCGCCGTTCGCGGCCGCGCGGCGGGAGAAGGTCTCCCGCGCCTTCCCCGGAGAGCGGATCGTCGTCCCGGCAGGGCCCCTGAAGGTCCGCAGCAACGACACCGACTACCGCTTCCGGCCGCACTCCGCCTTCGCCCACCTCACCGGCCTCGGCACGGACCGCGAGCCGGACGCCGTCCTGGTGCTCGACCCGTCGGGGGACGACGGCCACGAGGCCGTGCTGTACTTCCGGCCCCGCGCCGACCGCGACTCCGAGGAGTTCTACGCCGACGCCCGGTACGGCGAGCTGTGGGTCGGGGTCCGGCCGAGCCTGGAGGAGGTGGAGGCCGAGCTGGGCCTGCGGTGCCGTCACATCGAGGAGCTGCCGGACGCGCTGCGCAAGGACGTCGGCCCGGACGGCGTCCGCGTGCGGGTGGTCCCGGGTGCCGACCCGGCCATCGAGAGCGAGGTACGGGCGGCCCGGGTGGCCACCGGGCTGAGCGACGAGGAGTACGCCGAGCTGGATGCCGCTCTGGCAGAGGCACTTTCGGAGCTCCGGCTGGTGAAGGACGCCTACGAGATCGGCCAGCTCCGCCTGGCGGTCGAGGCCAGCGCACGAGGCTTCGAGGACATCGTCCGTGCTCTGCC
This sequence comes from Actinomycetota bacterium, assembly GCA_049325235.1. Taxonomy (GTDB): domain Bacteria; phylum Actinomycetota; class Actinomycetes; order Actinomycetales; family SCSIO-59966; genus SCSIO-59966. Next base: position 3,124 of record JBMOMI010000094.1, read on the forward strand.
GGAGGCCGTGGGTCACCCGCGCGGAGAGCGGGTCGTGGAGACCGCGTTCTTCTCGCGCGCGCGGCGCGAGGGCAACGGCGTCGGCTACGACACGATCGCGGCCGCGGGCGAGCACGCCTGCACGCTGCACTGGATCCGCAACGACGGCCAGGTGCGGCGCGGTGAGCTGGTGCTCGTCGACGCCGGGGTCGAGGTCGACTCGCTCTACACCGCCGACATCACGCGGACCCTCCCCGTCGACGGCGAGTTCACCGAGGAGCAGCGGCGCGTGTACCAGGCGGTGCTGGACGCCGCGGACGCGGCGTTCGCGGTCGCGCGGCCAGGCTCGCGGTTCAAGGACCTGCACCTGGCGGCGACGCGCGTGCTCGCCGAGCGCCTCGAGGAGTGGGGGATCCTGCCCGTCAGCGCCGAGGAGGCGCTCGACCTGGAGAAGGGCGGGCAGCACCGGCGCTGGATGGTGCACGGCACGTCGCACCACCTCGGGATCGACGTCCACGACTGCGCGCTCGCCCGCCGCGAGATGTACCTGGACGCCGTCCTGGAGCCGGGCATGGTCTTCACCATCGAGCCGGGCCTGTACTTCAAGGCCGACGACCTGGCGGCACCGGAGGAGCTGCGTGGGATCGGTGTGCGCATCGAGGACGACGTGCTCGTCACGGCCGACGGGTGCGAGAACCTCTCCGGCATGCTGCCGCGCCGGCCGGAGGACGTCGAGGCCTGGATGCGGTCGCTGCGGGGATGAGCTCGCCGTTCGACGGCCCGCAGCGGCCGGCGTCCCGCAGGACGACGACGATCGTCACGGTCTCGTTCGCGGCCCTGCTGTGCGTGGTCGGGCTGGTGCTGGCCTACCGGTCGCTGACCGGAGTCGCCGAGGACGTCGACCTCGGCGCGCCGCCGTCGCTCCCGCCGAGCCTCACCGAGCAGGAGCCCGTGGCTCCCGGGACGCAGGCGCCTGCCCCGGCGGAGGACCGGGTGGCCTTCTCGTCGCCGACCGGCAACATCGGGTGCGTGCTGAGCTCGGCGGGGGCGAGGTGCGACATCGCGGAACGCGCCTGGGAGCCACCCGCGAAACCCGAAGAGTGCCAGGCGAACTGGGGTCAGGGGCTCGTCGTCGGTGAGGCGGGGACCCAGTTCGTGTGCGCGGCCGACTCCGCCCTCGGCGCACCGGACGTGCTGGCGTACGGCACCGAGCTGGTGCGTGGTGAGTACCGGTGCCGGTCCGAGCAGGACGGCATGCGCTGTAGCGGCCCGGGCGGAGGCTTCGTGATCGCCCGCGCCGGCTACCAGCTCCTCTAGCGCGGCACCGTGCCGAGATCGCCGGGGTCGGCGTTGCCGCCGCACACGACGACCGCGACGCGCTCTGCCTGCCCGGGAACGTAGGCACCCGAGATCAGCGCCGCCGCGGCCACCGCTGCCCCTGGCTCGACAGCCAACCGGAAGCGTTGCCACAGAAGCTCTCTGGTGCGCACGACGTCAGCAGAGTCGACGAGGAGCGCGTCGGCGCCGGCCTGCCGCAGCGCGGCGAACCCGACGTCCCCCAGTCGTGACGCGCCGAGGGAGTCCGCGGCCAGGCCACCGACCTCCACGTGGACCGGCTCCCCGGCACGGCGGGCGGCGTGCCACGTCGGGCACCCGGTCGGTTCCACGCCGACCACGCGGGCCCGGCCGTCGAGCGCAGCGGCGATCCCGCCGGCGAGCCCGCCGCCACCGACCGCGACGAGCACGGTGTCGACGTCGGGCATGTCGTCCAGCAGCTCCAGTGCGGTCGTGCCCTGGCCGGCGACGACCGCCGGGTCGTCGTACGCGTGCACGGCGGCCGCCCCCGTCTCGTCCGCGTGACGGGCGGCTGCGGCTGCCGCGTCGGCGTAGCGGGTGCCGACCAGCCGCACGTGGGCGCCCAGCGCCCGTAGGCCCGAGACCTTCGCGGCCGGCGCCGTCTCGGGCACGTAGACGGTCGCCATGGTCCCTAGCTCACGGGCGGCCCACGCCACCGCGAGCCCGTGGTTGCCACCGCTGGCGGCCACGACACCCGCCGCGGTCAGGGGCTGATCTCGCGACAGCAGCGCCGACATCGCGCCACGGACCTTGAAGGAGCCGGTGTGCTGCAGCAGCTCCAGCTTCAGCGTCACGGGTACGGCGGCGAGGGCACCGGCCTCGACGGCCAGTACGGGGGTCCGGCGGACCCGGTCGCCGATCCGGTCCCGGGCGGTCTCGACGTCGGTTCGAGTGACGCGATGCATGGCACGATCCTGACGTGCTCGACGGCGAGGCTCCCCGCAACCCCTACGGCGCTCTGACCGACGTCCCCGGCGTGCTCGTCGGCCACGCGCAGCGCACGGATGACGGGTGGCTGTCCGGCTGCACCGTCGTCGTGCCGCCGGAGGGCACGGTGGGCAGCGTCGACGTGCGCGGTGGCGGGCCGGCCACGGCCGAGACCGACGCGCTGCGGCCGGGCACGGTCGCCGGCCGGGTGGACGCCGTCCTGCTCACCGGGGGCAGCGCCTACGGCCTACCGGCTGCGGCCGGCGTCCAGCGCTGGTGCGAGCACCGCAGCCGCGGCTTCCGCGTGGGGCCCGATCCGGCCCACGTCGTCCCGATCGTGCCGACGCTCGCCCTGTTCGACCTGGGCCGCGGGGGCGAGTTCACCGCGCGTCCCGATGCCGAGCTGGCCTCGGCGGCGGCGGACGCGGCCGGTGCGGGCCCGGTGGGCACCGGGTCGGTGGGCGCGGGGACTGGGGCGGTGATGGCGGCCAGGACGCTCAAGGGAGGCGTCGGGACCGCCAGCGTCCGGCTGCCCGGCGACGTGGTCGTGGGCGCACTCGTCGCCGTCAACGCCGCCGGGTCGCCGGTCGACCCGGTCGACGGGTCGCTGCTCGGCGCGTCCGTCGTCGGCGACGCGTCCCTGCGACCGCGGGTGCCCGACCCTGCCGAGCACGAGGCCGCCGTGCGTGCCGCTGAGGCGGCCCCGCCGCCCGGCGCGAGCACGACGCTCGTGGTCGTCGCGACGAACGCGCTGCTCTCCGCGGCGCAGACGGGCCGGCTCGCGGTGTCGGCCCAGGCCGGTCTGGCGAGGTGCGTGTGCCCGGTGCACACCCTGGTGGACGGCGACGCGGTCGTGGCGCTGGCCACCGGTGAGAGCGACCCGGCGAGAGCCGCGGTGGGGCCTGCCGGCGACTGGCCGGGCGCCGTGCAGGTGGCGGGCGAGCTCGCCGTCCAGGCCGCGGCCGCCACGGCGGTCACTCTGGCGGTGCTGGACGCCGTGCTGTCGTCGTCCGGCGTCTCGACCCCCACCCTGCGGGTGCCGGGCTACCTCGACCTCTACCCGTCGGCGCGTCCGCTGTCCTGGTGACCCTGCGGGGTCTGCTGCGACGGCGGCCACTGCTGGGTGGCCGCGTGACCGCCCGGCAGCTGGCCGAGCATCTGGCGCGCCCGGCCGGCCTGCTCCTCCTCGCACAGCACCGAGTAGCGGCTGGCCACGATCTGGCTGGTGGAGGTGAAGTCCCGGCGGCCTCCGGTGAACGAGTAGGAGATGACGCCGAAGAGCATGCCGAAACCCGCGCCGATGAGCAGCGCCGGGAGCACGGTCTCGAACAGCGACGTACCGGCGGCGAACAAGGACAGCAGCAAGCCGACGAACAGACCGAACCACGCACCGGACGCCGCGCCTGCCATCGCCACGCGGGCGTAGGTGAGGCGGCCCGTCACGCGCTCGACCATGCGCAGGTCGGTGCCGACGATCGTCACGAGCTGGACCGGGAAGGCGTTGTCGGACAAGTAGTCCACGGCCTTCTGCGCGTCGAGGTACGTCGGGTAGTCCGCGACCGCGACCCCCTTGGGGAGGGTCGGCACGCGCGGAGCGGCCCGGTTGCCGATGGGACCGATGTTCGCCATCACGCCATTGTCCCCCAGCCGGTTCGCCTGCGGTTCAGCCCTGCAGCTTGTACTCCTCGAGCAGCCGTCGTCCGATGATCATGCGCTGGATGTCGGCCGTGCCCTCGCCGATGAGGAGCATCGGCGCCTCGCGGTAGAGCCGCTCGATCTCGTACTCCTTGGAGTACCCGTACCCGCCGTGGATGCGGAACGAGTCCTCGACCACCTGCGCGCAGTACTCGCTGGCCAGGTACTTGGCCATGCCGGCCTCGAGGTCGTTGCGCTGTCCGGCGTCCTTCTTGCGTGCCGCCATCACCATCATCTGGTGCGCGGCCTCCACCTTGGTGGCCATCTCGGCGAGCCTGAACAGCACGGCCTGGTGGTCGGCGATCTTCTTGCCGAACGTCTCGCGCTGCTGGGCGTAGGCGATTCCCAGCTCGAAGGCGCGCATCGCGACCCCGCAGCCGCGGGCGGCGACGTTGACGCGGCCCACCTCGACGCCGTCCATCATCTGGTAGAAGCCACGGCCGGGCTCGCCGCCGAGCAGCTGGGCGTCGGTGGTCCGGTGCCCGGAGAGCACCAGCTCGGTGGTGTCGACGCCCTTGTAGCCCATCTTGTCGATCTTGCCGGGGACCGTGACGCCCTGCGCGGTCTCGCCGATGCCGGGCTCCTTCTCCACCAGGAACGCCGACATGTTGCGGTACACCGAGTCGTGGCCGGTGTCCGTCTTCACGAGCACGGCCACGAGGTTGGCCGTGGCACCGTTGGTCAGCCACATCTTCTGGCCGTTCAGCGTCCACGTGCCGTCGTCGCCCCGCACGGCCTTCGACCGGATGCCGGACACGTCCGACCCGCAACCGGGCTCGCTCATCGAGAACGCGCCGCGGACCTCCCCGGTCGCCATCTTCGGCAGATACCGCTGCTTCTGCTCCTCCGTGCCGTGCTGCAGCAGCATGTAGGCGACGATGAAGTGGGTGTTGATGATGCCGCTGACGCTCATCCAGCCCCGCGCGATCTCCTCGACGGTGAGCGCGTAGGTGAGCAGCGACTCGCCGAGCCCGCCGTACTCCTCGGGGATCATCAGCCCGAAGATCCCCATCTCCTTCATGCCCTCGACGATCTCGGTGGGGTACTCGTCGGCGTGCTCCAGCTCGGTGGCGACCGGGAGGATCTGCTCGTCCACGAACTGCCGGACCAGCTTGAGCAGCTCGGTCTGGTCCTCGGTCAGTCCCTCGGTGTGCTGCAGGCGGCCCATACGTCGTCGCTCCCGTCCTCGCCGGTGGGGGTTACCGGGGAGTATCGCGGCCCGCGCGGCGGCGCGGCACCCCGGGCGGGCGTGAGCCGCGCCACCCGATTCTGGTTGTCGGTGGTGCGACGTATGTTCGAGTCGTGGTGCTCTCCGGTGAGGTCGAGGGTCCGCGGCATGACGTGCTGCGGGGTGTCGACCTGCTGGCCGAGGGCCTGGACCTGGCGTTGGGGGCCCGGACGTGGTCGTTGTCGCGGGCCGAGGTGCGCGGCGCGCTGGTCGAGGTGGCCCGGCAGGCCCGCCGGGCGCAGGCGCTGTACCTGGCGCTGGTGGCGGCGTCGGTGGGTCAGGACGACGGCGCCACACCGGGACGGGAGACCCGGCAGTGGCTGCAGCACGCGCTCGGGGTCTCGGCGGGCCGGGCCCACGGCGACGTCGAGAACGCGGCGCTGGTGGACGTCGAGGTCGGGGACCTGCGGGCGATGGGCGCCGCGCTGGCCGCCGGGCAGGTCGGCGTCGAGCACGTGGACGCCGCCCGGCGGGCGCTGGCCGGGATCCCGGAGCCGGTGCTGGCCGGGCACCGCGAGGCGGTGGACACCGAGCTGACCCGGCACGCCCAGGCGTTGAACGGCCGGGACTTCGCGACCGTGGCCGCGCACCTGGCCGAGACGCTGGCCCCGGCCCAGGGCGAGGAGCTGGACGCGTTCGAGCGGGAGCGCCGGTTCTGTGAGTACGCGATGACGCCGACCGGGGTGCTCAAGGGCACCTTCCGGCTGGAGGGCCGCGACGCCGCCGAGACCAAGCTGCTGCTGGACCACCTGTCCGCCCCGGGCGCCGACACCGACCCCGGCCAGTGCCAGCTGCCCGGGATCGGCGACACCCGCACCAGCGCCCAGCGCCGCGCCGACGCCCTGGCCCACGCGGTGCGGCTGGCCGCCTCCCACCCCGGCGCCGGGACTCGGGCCGGGGAGCCCCCGCACCTGGTCATCCACACGACGGTCGAGCAGCTGGCCTGGCGGCCCACCCAGGCCGCCCAGGCCGGGACGGCCCCGCCGGGGGCGGCCACCGGCTGCGGGTTCGCCCCGCTGACTCCGGCGATGCTGCAGCACGCCGCCTGCGACGCGGTGCTGCAGGTCGTCGTCCTGGACCGGGCCGGCGCGATCGTGGAGATGCGCTCACCGACCCGGCTGGCCACCCGCGCCCAGCGCCGGGCGCTGGCCGCCCGCGACCGCGGCTGCGCGTTCCCTGGCTGCGGTCTGCCGCCGTCGATGTGCGAGGCCCATCACCTCATCTGGTGGACCCGGGGCGGGCAGACCGTGATCGAGAACCTCGTCCTGCTCTGCGCCCGGCACCACACCGAGATCCACACCGGCGCCTGGACGGTCAGCATGCGCGACGGCGTCCCCTGGTTCACCCCACCGGCGTGGCTCGACCCCGACCAGACCCCGCTGCGGAACACCCTGCACGACGCTGTCGCCGCCGTCACGCTCCTGGCCCAGCAGCTCCGGCTCGACATCCAGGTCCCCGCCACCGAGGCACCGCCCGACGACCCCGACCCGTAGGCGTGGCTACATTGCCGTCGTGACGACGGCCAGCACGGCGAGCACCTGATGCCCGGGGTCCCGCCCGCCCGGTACGCCTACCTCGGCCCGGAGGGGACGTTCACCGAGGCCGCCCTGCGCCAGGTGCCGGCCGCCGAGCGCGGCGACCTCGTCGCCTGCGCGAGCGTGGACGCTGCGCTCGAGCTGGTCCGCGCCGGCGAGGTCGACGCGGCCATGGTGCCGATCGAGAACTCGGTCGAGGGCGGCGTGAGCGCGACCATCGACGCCCTCGCGGCCGGCGACCCGCTGATGGTCGTGCGCGAGGTCGTCGTCCCCGTCACCTTCGTGCTCGCGGCGCGGCCCGGCACCCGGCTGGACGACGTCCGCACCGTCTCGACGCACCCGCACGCCCAGGCGCAGTGCCGGGGGTGGCTGTCCGCCGCGCTGCCAGACGCCCGGTTCATGCCGGCGATGTCGACCGCCGCCGCGGCCGCCGGCCTGGCCCCCGGCCAGCCAGCCGCCGGCTACGACGCCGCCCTGTGCGCGCCGATCGCCGCCCGGCGGTACCGGCTCGACGTGCTCGCCGAGCACGTCGAGGACAACGGCGGCGCCGTCACCCGCTTCGTCCTCGTCAGCCGCCCGGCCCCGCCGCCCGCGCCCACCGGTGCGGACAAGACGACGCTGCTCGTGCACTTGCCGCACGACCACGCCGGCGCCCTGCTGGAGCTCCTCGAGCAGTTCGCCACGCGGGGGGTGAACCTGACGCGGATCGAGTCCCGCCCCCGCGGTGACGCCCTCGGCCAGTACGCGTTCTCCATCGACTGCGAGGGGCACGTCGCGGACGAGCGCGTCGCGGAAGCGCTGATGGGCCTGCACCGCGTGACGCCGCTGGTCCGGTTCCTCGGCTCCTACCCGCGGGCCGACGGCGTCAAGTCCGAGGTCACGAC
>JBMOMI010000095.1:0-10681 GCA_049325235.1 Actinomycetota bacterium
GGCGGTGTTCTTCGCCGCCGGCGCCGCCAAGCGTGCCGCGGTGGAGGCTGGGCGGCCGGATGTCGTCACTGCTCGCGAGGCCGACGACCTCCTGCGTGACGCGGCGGCGTTTTCCGACCTGGTGGCCGACCTGCTCGGGGTGCGGTCGCAGCTGCGGCTGGCGTGAAGCGGCACGCACCCGGAGCCGGGGAGGTGTACGGTGGAGGCGGGTCGAACACGAGTTCGAGTCCGGTCCGGCTTCCCCTCGGACCCGGCTCACCAGATGTTCCTCGGGAGCCAGCGCCGTGCCGTCGTTCACCCACCTCCACGTGGCCTCCGGCTACTCGATGCGCCACGGGGCGAGCACCCCGGCGGCGCTCGCCGGCCGGGCCGCCGAGCTGGGCATGGACGCCCTGGCCCTCACCGACCGGGACGGCCTGTACGGAGCGGTCCGGTTCGTCACCGCGTGTGCCGACGCCGGCCTGACCCCGCTGCTCGGCGCCGACCTCGCGGTCGAGCCGAGCGGCCTGGCGGCCGGGCTGCCGGCGTGGGCCGACCCGGCGGCAGCACAGGCTCGGCGTGGCGCCCCGGCCCGCGGCGGCGCGCAGGTCGACGCCCGGCTGCCGCGGGTCACCGTGCTCGCGCACGGCAGCGTCGCGCCGGACGCGGACACCGCCGGGCTGCCCCCGGCCGCCGGGTACGCCCGGTTGTGCCGGCTGGTGTCCGCCACCCACCTGCGCGGTGAGCGGGGGACCCCGGTCGCCACCACCGGCCTCGTCGGGCAGCACGCGGCCGACCCGGCCAGCGGCGCTGCCGCCCTCACCGTGCTGCTCGGCCCGGCCTCCGATCTGGGCCGCGCCGTCCTGGCCCGGCGCCTAGACCTGGCCCGCGCCGTCCTCGCGCACTGGTACTCGGCGCTGCCGCTCGGGGCGCTGGCGATCGAGGTCGTGTGCCACCTCGGCCCCGAGGGCACGCCCGGCAGCCTCGGCCACGCCGCGCGGATGCTCGCCCTCGCCGCCGAGGCCGGCGTGCCCGCCGTCCTGACGAACGCCGTCCGCTACGCGACCGGTGACGGCGCGGCCACCGTCGACGTCCTGGACGCCGCCCGGCGCCTCGTGCCGATGGACGCCCGGCACCTCGACCGGACCACCGCCCAGGGCTACCTCAAGAGCCCCGCCGAGATGGCTGCGCTCGCCGAGGAGGTCGCGCGCCAGGCGGGCAGCAGCGCACGCGACCTCCTCGCCGCCACCGAGGCGGTCGCCGCCCGCTGCCGGCTCGACCCGGTGAGGGACCTCGGCCTCGGGTCGGTGCACCTGCCCGAGCCGACCGTCCTGGGCCTGGCGCCGGACGACGACGCCGGCGCCGTCCTGCGGGCCCGGTGCGAGGCCGGCATCGGCCGCCGCTACCCGGGCGCGGGCGAGAAGCAGCTGCGCGCCGTCCGGCAGCGGCTGGACGACGAGCTCGCCACGATCGCCGCGCTGCGCTACCCCACGTACTTCCTCACCGTCGCGCAGGTCTGCGACCTGATCCGCGAGATGGGGGTGCGGGTCGCGGCCCGGGGGTCCGGCGCCGGGAGCCTGGTCAACCACCTGCTCGGGATCTCCGGCGTCGACCCGCTGGCGCACGGCCTGCTGATGGAGCGGTTCTGCACCACACTGCGCGCCGAGCTGCCCGACATCGACGTCGACGTGGAGTCCGCGCGCCGCACCGAGGTCTACGAGCGGGTGCTCGAGCGGTTCGGCGGGGACCGCGTCGCGTGCGTCTCGATGATGGACACCTACCGGGTCCGGCACGCCGTCCGCGACGTGGGCGCCGCGCTCGGCATGCCGCCCGGCGAGGTCGACGTCATCGCCAAGTCCTTCCCGCACATCCGGGCCCGCGACGTCCGGTCGGCGCTGGCCGAGCTGCCCGAGCTGGCGGCGTCCGGCATCGCGTCCGCCCGGCTCGACCTGCTCTTCGACCTCGTCGAGCGGCTCGACGGGCTGCCCCGCCACATCGCCCTGCACCCCTGCGGGGTGCTGCTGTCCGACGCCACGCTGCTGGACCGCACCCCGGTCGAGGCCAGCTGGCTCGGCTTCCCGATGAGCCAGTACGACAAGGACGACGTCGAGGTGCTCGGGCTGCTCAAGCTCGACGTCCTCGGGGTGCGGATGCAGTCGGCGATGGCGTACGCGCTGAGCGAGGTGGAGAGGGTGGAGCCGGGTGGACCGAGGATCGACCTGGACGCCGTCCCGCTGGACGACGAGGACACGTTCCGGCTGATCCGCTCCACCCGCACCCTCGGCTGCTTCCAGATCGAGTCGCCCGGCCAGCGCGAGCTCGTCGGCAAGTTCGCGCCGCAGGACTTCGCCGACCTCGTCATCGACATCTCGCTGTTCCGGCCCGGGCCGGTGAAGTCCGACATGGTGACGCCGTTCCTGTCCGCGCGGCAGGGCTGGCGTGCGCCGGACTACCTGCACGACTCGCTGCGGGAGCCGCTCGCGGAGACCTACGGGGTCGTCGTCTTCCACGAGCAGGTGCTGCACATCGTCGCCCGCACCGCCGGGGTGAGCCTGACGGAGGCCGACGAGGTGCGCCGGGCCCTCGGCACGCGCGAGGGGCAGGCGGAGGTCGAGGCGTGGTGGCGTCCGCTGGCTGCCGCGAACGGGTACTCGCCGCGGGACGTCGACCGCATCTGGGACGTGCTCGAGGCGTTCGCGTCGTTCGGGTTCTGCAAGGCGCACGCCGCGGCGTTCGCCCTGCCGACCTACCAGTCGGCATGGCTCAAGGCGCACCACCCGGCGGCCTTCCTCGCCGGGGTGCTCACCCACGACCCGGGGATGTACCCCAAGCGGCTCATCCTCGACGACGCCCGCAACCTCGGCATCGCCGTCCTGCCGCTGGACGTCAACCGCTCCGACGACTGCTACCGGGTCGAGCGGGTGGCACCCTGGGACGAGCCGCCCCCCGCCGTCCTCGACCAGCTGCACCCCGATCCCGCCGACCCGGCGACGTGGCCCCGGCAGCCCCTCCCCGTCGATCAAGGAACTCCCGTCGATCAAGGAATCCCCGTCGATCAAGGAGGTCCGGTCGACCACAGAGACCACGGTCGCCCACCTCTGCGCTACGACGCCGCCGTCCCCGACGCCCGCGGGTACGGCATCCGGCTCAGCCTCACCGACGTCAAGGGCATCTCCGAGGCGGAGGTCGCGCGGATCGTCGCCGGCCGGCCGTACCACTCCCTCGCCGACTTCTGGCACCGCGCGCGGGCCTCGCGGCCGGTGGTCGAACGGCTCGTGCTCACCGGCGCGTTCGACTCCCTGTACGGGCTGGGGTCGCGGCTGCCGGTGCGGCGCCGCGGCACGGTGACGCGCCGGGACCTGCTGCTGCAGGTGGCCGACCTCGACCGCTGGACCCGGACGGCGGACCGCGCCGCCCGCAGGGCCGCGCCGCGGGCGCAGCGCCGGGTGGCGGGATCCCATGATCACGGGGGAGGGGGGGACGTGCGGGTGGCGGCGGCGCGGCAGTCGCAGGCGTCCGCGGCGACGTCCGCCCGGCTGCGCGGCACCGGGACGCCGGCCGAGCCGGCCGCCGTCCAGCTCGCCCTCGACCTCGGGGACGCCCCGGGGGAGGCCGCGCCGAGCGGCCTGCCGGAGATGACCGGCGCCGAGCAGGTGCGCGCCGAGCTCGAGGTGCTCGGCCTGGACGCCAGCCGGCACGTCCTCGACTTCTACACCCCGCTGCTGAAGGCGCTCGGCACCACGCCCAGCACCGAGCTGGCCCGCCGCCGCAGCCGCAGCGAGCTGCTCGTGGCCGGGGTCAAGGTCGCCACCCAGACCCCGCCGATCCGCTCCGGGCGCCGGGTGGTCTTCCTCACCCTCGACGACTCGACCGGCCCGGTGGACGCGACGTTCTTCGAGGACGTCCAGGGTCCGTACGCCGCCACCGTGTTCGGGTCGTGGCTGCTCGTCGTGCGCGGCGAGCTGCGCCGCACCGGCCCGCGCGGGGTGTCGCTGCGCGCCACCGGGGCCTGGGAGCTGCCGCTGCTGTGGGACGTGTGGCAGGCCGAGGGGACGGCCGGGGTCCGCGCGGTGCTCGAGACCACCGCCGGCTACGACGAGCGGGCGGTCGCCGGGGCGGCGGCCAGCCGGTCGACCCGCCCGGTGATGGCCCGCCCGCCGGTGTCGCAGTACGACGGGTACGCGGTGGCCGGGCGTCCCGCCGACCGCGACGCGGCGGCGTCCACCCGGGCCGCCGCCGCGGCCGCGCACGGCAGCGCCGCCGGCGGGATGGGCACCGGCCGCAGCCGCCGGGTGCTCGTGCACGCCAGCGGGTTCCGGCAGTCCCCGTACGCCGACGTCAAGCCACCCGGGGACGACGTCCGGGACACCCGCCGGACCGCGGCGCGCGGAGCCCGGTCGCAGGACGCGCCGCGCAAGCTGTGGCACTCCAGCCCGGGGAGCTCGGGACGATGAGCGCACTAGGCTCGCCGCCGTGCCGGAGCACCGAACCGCGGACCCCCGGGCCAGCGTGCGCACCGCCGTGGTGTGGGACGCGCTCGACGCGCTCGTCGACGACCTGCGCCGCCGCACCGGCCGGGCCGCCCTCGACGTGCTGGACGTCGGCGGCGGCACCGGCGGCTTCGCCGTCCCGCTGGCCGCGGCCGGCCACCGGGTCACCGTCGTCGACGCCAGCCCCGACGCGCTGGCCAGCCTGCGCCGGCGCGCCGAGGAGGCCGGGGTCGGCGACCGGGTCTCCGCCGTCCAGGCGGACGCCGCGCGGCTGGGGGACGACGGGTCCCTCGGCGCCGCCTCCGCCCACCTCGTGCTGTGCCACGGCGTCCTCGAGCACGTCGACGACCCGGCCGCGGTCGTCGCCGCGGTCGCCGCGGTGCTGCGCCCGTCCGGGGCGGTCAGCGTGCTGGTCGCCCAGCCGGTCGCCGCGGTGCTGCACCGCGTGGTCGCCGGCCGGGTCGCCGACGCGCTGCGGATGCTGCAGGCCGGCCCGCCCCGCCTGGACGACACCGACGAGCTGCCGCGCCGCCTGGACGCCGCCGCCGTCGCCGCCCTGCTCGCCGCGGCGGGCCTGGCCGTCGAGACCAGCCACGGCGTCCGCGTGTTCGCCGACCTCGTGCCGGCGGCCGCGGTGGACGGCGACGTGGAGGCCACCCGGGCCCTGCTCGCCCTGGAGCGGCTGGCCTCCGCCCAGCCCCGGTTCACCGACCTCGCGAGCGCCGTCCACGTCGTGGCCCGCGCCGGCGGCTGACCCCACCCCCGGCGGTGCCCGGTGAGCCGCCGCCAGCTCGACCGTCCCGGGCTCGACCCCGCGGTCGCGGCGTCCGGGCGGGGGCTGTCCGGCGACGACACCGGCTGCACCGTCCTGCACGTCGACATGGACGCGTTCTACGCGTCGGTGTCGCTTCTCGACCGCCCCGAGCTGCGCGGGCTGCCGGTGATCGTCGGCGGTGGCAGCACCCGCGGCGTGGTGCTGTCCGCCACCTACGAGGCGCGGCGGTACGGCGTCCACTCGGCGATGCCGATGGGCCGGGCCCGCCGGCTGTGCCCGGCCGGGGTCGTCGTCCCGCCGGACCACGCGCGGTACGCCGAGGTGTCCCGCAACGTCATGGAGATCTTCCGCTCGGTCACCCCGGCGGTGGAGCCGCTGAGCATGGACGAGGCGTTCCTCGACGTGTCCGGTGCGCTGCGCCGGCTCGGCACGCCGACGCAGGTGGCCCAGCACCTGCGGGACCGGGTCGCCGACGAGCAGGGCATCACCTGCTCGGTCGGGGTCGCGGCCACGAAGTTCGTCGCCAAGCTCGCGTCCGGCCGGTGCAAGCCCGACGGGCTGCTCGTGGTGCCGGCCGACGAGACGGTGGCGTTCCTGCACCCGCTGCCGGTGGGGGCGCTGTGGGGGGTGGGGGAGCGCACCGAGGAGCAGCTCACCCGGCTCGGCCTGCGCACCGTCGGGGACATCGCGCACACCCCGGAGCCGACGCTGCGCAAGGCGCTGGGGGACGCCGTCGGCGCCCACCTGCACGCGCTGGCCTGGGGCCGGGACCCGCGGGTCGTCGTCCCCGAGGCCGAGGAGAAGAGCATCGGCGCCGAGGAGACCTTCTCCCGGGACGTCGACGACCCCGAGGTCGTGCTGCGCGAGGTGCTCCGGCTGGCCGAGCGGACCGCGGCCCGGCTCCGGGCGGCCGGGCTCGCCGGGCGCACCGTCGTGCTCAAGGTCCGGTTCGCCGACTTCACCACCATCACCCGGTCCCGCACGCTGCGGGAGGCGACCGACCTGGGCCGGGACGTCTACGGCACCGCCCGCGAGCTGTGGCAGGCGCTGCGGCTCGACCGCGCGCGGATCCGGCTCGTCGGGGTCCGGGTGGAGAACCTCGTGGACGCCGACCGGCAGCACCACCAGCTCACCCTCGACGAGCGCCCGGAGAGCTGGCGGGACGCCGAGCGCGCCGTCGACAAGGCGTCCGCCCGGTTCGGCGCGGGAGCGGTCCGGCCGGCCACGCTGATCGACCCGCAGGGACCTTCGTCCCCTGCTCGGCCGCTTTCCCGGGGTCCGGGTTTCGCGCCGTCCGGCAGCGACTTATCCTGACGTCACCAGCACACCAGGGCTCGACCGCAGGAGGTCGCAGTGCCTCTCTCCGAGCACGAGCAGCGACTGCTCGCGCAGATGGAGCAGCAGCTCCTCGCCGAGGACCCGAAGTTCGCCTCGGCCATGAACGGACGCCGGTCCGTGATGCGCCGGCGTCTGGCCATCGGCGTGCTCGGAGTGCTCGTCGGGCTCGTCGGCCTCGTCCTCGCCGTGGCCTACCAGGTGATCCCGCTCGGCGTCCTCGCCTTCCTCGTCATGCTCGGTGGCGCCGTCTACGCCTTCTCCGCCCCGACCGCGCGCGGCCCGCGCGGCGTGGTCGACGGCCCGGGCATCCGCCCGCCGCGCGGCGCCGCCGCCCGCCGTTCCGGGTCGTTCATGCAGCGTCTCGAGGAGCGGTGGGACCGACGCCGCGACGACCGCTGGCGCTGAGCCGCAGCAGCCACTGACGCAGGCGCGCCGCGAGCGCTCGCTCGCCGGCGTCCATCGCCAGGCCGATCTCCACCACGGCCGCCCGCAGGTGCCCCACGCCCGAGGCGGGCAGGAGCCGTGCCCGCCAGCGTGCCCGGGCGCCGACGGACGACGCCAGGTGCCGGTCCACCGCGGCGGCGTCGCGCCGCAGCGACGCGCAGGACGTCCCCTCGGCCCCACCGGCGGCGTACCGGGTCCGCTCCACCGCCCGCGCCAGGGCGTGCAGCGGCTCGCGCGCCCCCGCCGGCAGCAGGTGGGCCAGGCGCTGCTCGGCCTGGCGCGGCGTCGCGGACGCCGGGACCGGGACGCCGAGGTCGGCGGCACGCTCGTGCACCGTCGTCCAGGCCGCCTCGGCGGTCGCCGACGCCGGGTCCGCGTCCCGGGACGCCGCCCGCCAGCGGCGCCGGCGCACCAGCGCGGACATCGCGGCCGGCGCGGCGGCGAGCGCGAGTGCCAGCGCGACCGCACCGACCAGCCGCCACGGCACCGCGGCGAGCACGTCACCCACCGAGAGACTCTGCTCCGGTGCCCCGGCGGCCGGCCCGGACGTGCCGCCGGCGGCTTCCTGCGGCGGCGGCGCGCCCGTCGGCACGTCCCGCGGCTCGACCGGCCCGGTCACCGACGGCGGTGGCGCCGCCCAGCTCGGCAGGCCGCCGGTCCGCGTGGCCGGCGTGGGCTCGAAGCGCACCCACCCGATGCCGGAGAAGTACAGCTCGGGCCAGGCGTGCGCGTCGCGCTGCGAGACGACGAAGCTGCCGTCGGGCTGCTGGGAGCCGGGCAGGAACCCGACCACCACCCGCGCCGGGATGCCGAGGGTCCGCGCCATCACCGCCATCGTCGAGGCGAACTGCACGCAGTACCCGGTCCGCTGGGCGAGGAAGTCGGCGATCGCGTTGGGGCTGTTCGCGTCCGGCGCGCTGACCGAGTACCGGAAGCCGCCGTCGCTGCGGAAGAACTGCTGCAGCCGCACGGCCTGCTCGTACGCCGTCCCCTCGCCGGCCACCTGCGCGGCGGTGGCCGCGACGGACTCCGGCAGGTCCGCGGGCGGGCGCCCCCACCGCTCGACCACGTCCGCCGGTGGCGGCGGGGCGGCCTGCAGCTGCTCGGGTGTCGGGGTGACCTCGAGGTAGCGGACGTCGTAGCTGAGGCCCTCCTCGGTGCGCACGCCGTCGCCGATGACGTTGAGCGCGTCGTCGTACAGCCAGGGGCCGAGGATGTCCACGCGCGTCGGCGGGTACGGCACGGGCAGCCACGTCTGGGCCAGGTTGCGGATCGTGATCCGGTACCGCTGCTCGGTGGTCTCGACGTCCGGGCCGAGGCCGGGCGGCGCAGGCAGCCCTCCGGAGGCCGTGTTCGAGCGCGGCACGGTGCTCAGGGTCGGCTCCCACGTCGTGCCGTCGAAGGAGTCCACGGTGACGATGCGCAGCGGCTGCGGCCTGCCGGTGGTCTCGTACTCGAGCATCGGGACGTCGCTGCGCGCCGACAGGTCGTCCCGCAGGGAGTAGATCGGGTTGACGACCTCGATCCTGCCGCCGGCGCCCGGGCCGTCCCCGACGCCGCGGCCGAAGAAGAGCGTCTCGGGCAGGCCGGGCACCAGCGTCGGCACGACGACCGCCCCGGCGAGGGCGAGCGCCCCGACCCGCCGGCCGGTGGCGGCCAGTGGTGCGGCCTGCCCGCCGCGGCCGTGCAGCACGCGCCCCCAGCGCGCGACGCGGTCCCCGGCGTCGGAGGCCACGAGCACGAGGTAGCCGGAGCCGGCCAGCACGAACCAGTACCAGTCCAGGCCTCCGGGGGCCAGCGCGGCCGGCACGGAGTACATCCCCAGCAGCGGAAGGCCGGCGACGGCCGGCTGCCGGAGCCCGACCGCCACCAGGTCGACCGCCACGGCGACCGCGCCGACGCCGGCGGCGACGAGCAGCCGGATCCCGGGCTCCGCGGGTGCGGGTGCGGCGACGGTCCGCACGAGCTCCATCCCGGCCGCGCCGACCTCGAGCAGCGTGGTGGTGGACCCGAGCGTGGGCACGAGCCAGAGCAGCGCCTCGGCCCGCGCGTGCAGCCAGGTCAGGACGACGAGCAGCCCGGCCAGCTGCGCGACCACGGCCACCGCGGGCTGGCGCGCCAGCCGGCGGGCTCCCGCTCCGCACCCGGCCACGGCCGCGACGACGGCCACCGTCTCGACGAACCACCACACGCCCTCGACGAGGGTGAACATCGTCGTGGCCACCAGCAGGACGGCGGCCACGGCCGGTGCGGCGGCGGACCGCCCGGCGTCCATCAGGCCACCGTCCCGGTCACCGCGCCGCGCGTGGCGTGCCGCTCCACGAGTAGGCGCCACGCGTCGGGGACCCTCGAGACGGCCTGAGGGCACACCACGCTCCAGCCCGCCCGGTCCAGGACCACGGCGGACCGCTCGCGGGCGGCGTCGATCTCCGAGCGGCGCCGCGGCGGCAGGGTCGCCCAGGTGGTGGTCCGCAGCAGCATCGCGAGGCCGGCCGCGCCGCGCCGCGGCAGCGCCGCGACGGGCTCGACGTCCTCGACGTCCACCTCGCCGAGGATGCTCACCACCAGCCCGTCGCCGCCGCTGCGGGTCAGCGCGCGGTGCGCGTGCCGCAGCTCGTGGGGTCCGCCCTGGGTCACGGTGGCGAGCCGGTCGAGCAGGTCGCCGACCCCGTGCTGCGCGTCGCGGCCGGTCCAGGGCGCCTCGACGTCGTCGGTCAGTACGCGGACGCCGTACCCGGACTCGGCCAGCAGCGTCGCCACCGAGGCGGCGGCGCTGACCGCCCACTCGAACGAGGACGCCGGGCCGTCACCGCGGTGCCCGGCGGCCCGGCAGTCCAGCACGATCGTGGCGCGCAGCAGGTGCGGCTGCTCGTCCCGCCGCACCATGAGCTCCCCCCGGCGGGCGGTGGACCGCCAGTGCACGCGGCGCAGGTCGTCCCCGTCCCGGTACTCCCGCGTGGCGACGTCGTGCTCGCCCGCCGCGGCCGCGGTCGCGGTGGTGGACTCCCCGGACCCGCTCCACGCCCCGCCGCCGCGCAGCGGCAGCAGCGGGTGGACGCGGGGGATGACCACGAGCGGGTCGGTGGCGGAGAAGGAGCGGGTCACCTCGCACATCCCGAACGGGTCGGTCAGCCGCAGTCGCAGCGGGCCGACGTCCCAGCGGCCCCGCACCTCGCTGCGCAGCGAGTAGGTGACGGTGGCCGACGCACCGGCGTCGAGCCGGTCGACGACGAACCGAGGCCGGGACCCCAGCACGTACGGCACGTGGTCCTCGGCGAGGAGCACCCCCGTCGGCAGGCGCGCCAGGTTGGCCAGCTCGAGCCGGACCGACGCCGTCCGGCCGGCCGGCACCCGCGCCGGAGTGACGGTGCGGGCGAGCTGGATCCGGTGCCGCGCGCGGGCCACCAGCAGCACGCTCGCCAGCGGCAGGGCCACCAGCAGGACGGCCACCCGCAGCAGGTCGCGCTGCCCGAGCAGCACGGCGCACGCGGCGGCCGCCGCGCCGGCGGCCAGGAAGGCCCGGCCCCGGGTGGTGAGCCCCGTGAGCGCTGCGGGAAGGGCGGAGGGCACGGCCGGTCAGCGCCCCCGGCCGGTCGGGACGGGCACCCTGGCGACGACGTCCGCGATCACCTCGCCGACGGAGCGGCGGGCGAGC
>JBMOMI010000096.1:0-10650 GCA_049325235.1 Actinomycetota bacterium
CGTGACGCCTCCGCTGGCCTTGCCGGCCGAGCGTCGGGAGGCGTTCGCGGCAGTGGCCAAGGCCTGCACGGTGCACCACACCCTGGAGCACCCGCCGGCCGTCGAGCTGTCGGTGGTCGAGGTGGCGCCGGCACCGGCGGCGGCGGGGTAGTCCGGGAAGGGGGCGGTGCGGGGGGACGCCGCCCCCTCCCCGGAGTCTGGTGGCCTCGGCGTCAGGCGGCTCGCTCCTGCGCCGCCGTCACGACCGGCAGGCCGGCGGCAGCGGCTTGGTCGAAGGAGTCGTCGACGGCGACGACCGTCCGGCCTGCGGCAGCGAGGAAGGAGGCCGCGACGGAGGCCCGGTACCCGCCGGCGCAGTGCACCCAGACCTCGCCGTGCGGGACGTCGGTGATGCGGTCGAGCAGCTCGTGGATCGGCACGTTGAGCGCCCCGTCGATGTGCGCCTCGTCGTACTCGGGGCGCCGGCGGACGTCGAGCACCTGCACGGGGCGGTGGTGCCGGACCTGCGCCAGGTCGGCGAACGTCACCCGGCGGTACGTGCCGAGCGGTCGCCCACCGGACCACTCCTCGGGCCTGCCCGTCGCGGCCCCCTCGACCCGGTCGATCCCGATGCGCACCAGCTCGCGCTGCGCCTCGGCCACCTGCTCGGCGGACTCGCCGAGCAGAGTCAGCGGTGTCCCCCAGGGGATGAGCCAACCGAGGTAGGTGGCGAACTGGCCGTCGAGGCCGAAGTTCAGTGTGCCGGCCACGTGCCCGGCCGCGAACGCCGTCCTCGTGCGCAGGTCGACGACCCACTCGCCGGCCTCGATCCGCTGGCGCAGCCGGGCGGCGTCCACCGGTTCGGGCGCGGACAGATCGGGCGCCGACGGCCCGGCGGAGTTCGCAGGGCCCATGTGCGCGTAGTAGGCGGGCCACGCGTCGAGGCCGGCGAGGAGCTCGGTCACGTAGGCCTCCTCGTCCCGGGTCAGGGCGGGGTTGCTGCGCCGCTCCTGGCCGATGGTCGAGCTCGCGGCCTCGGACTGGGTGGCGGAGCAGAAGCTGCCGAACCCGTGGGTCGGGAAGACGCCGGTCTCGTCCGGCAGCTCGGAGGCCAACCGGTGCGCGGAGGCGTGCTGGTGCCGGACCAGGGCGTCGGTGTTCTCCGGGCCGAGCAGGTCCGGGCGGCCGGTCGACCCGTACAGCAGCGAGCCGCCGGTGAACGCTGCGACCGGTTCTCCGTCCACCTCGAGGGCGTAGGACAGGTGCGTGAAGGTGTGCCCCGGCGTGGCGATCGCACGTACCCGCATGTGGTCGCCGACCTCGACCACGTCACCGTCCCGGATCCCGTTGCGCTCGAACGAGACCGGGTCGTCGGCGTTGACGTGGTAGGCCGCGCCGGTCTGCTGCGCCAGCGCGAGCCCGCCGGTCACGTAGTCGTTGTGGATGTGCGTCTCGAAGACGTCGGTGATCGTGACGCCGGCGGCTGCAGCGAGGTCGAGCACCCGGTCGATGTCGCGCTGGGGGTCGACGACGAACGCGGTGCGACCGTCGTGCACCAGGTAGCTGCGGTCACCGAGGGTCGGCGTGTCGATCGGGACGATGGTCGGGACGGTGCTCTCGTTCATGGGAACTGGTTCTCCTCGTGGGGCGGTCAGGCGGCGTTCTCGCGGGCACCCCGGGCCACGGGGCGGCCCGAGGACTGCCAGGCGGACGTGCCGCCCGCGACGGACCAGGCGTCCACGCCGGCGCGCAGGAGGTAGGAGGTCACCGCGAGACTGCGGTTCCCGCTCGCGCAGATGACGTAGACGGGCTGGTTCTTCGGCAGGTCGTCCAACCGGGAGGACACGTGGCCCATCGGCAGCAGCTGGGCTCCGGGCACGTGCCCGGAGACGTACTCCATCGGCTCTCGGACGTCGATCACCAGCGCGCCGTCGGCGTGCGCCTGGGCGAACGTCTCGAGGTCGACCTCTCGCATGCGGAAGCTCCTTCGTCGCGTGGAGGGGGTGCCGGTCATCGGTGACCGTATACCCGCCGGGGTATCCCACGCAACGGATGTGTCCGGACAACTATTCCTGAGCGCGCGCGTGGCGGGAACACCTCGGCGGGGTCGCGCCCTTGATACCCTGGGCGGTATCTACCCGAGAAGCGGCTCGGGGCCGGCAGGAACGAGGAGTGCACATGGAGCTCGACGTCAACGAGCTGCCGGACGTGGTCAACCGGCTGCGGCGCGCCCAGGGCCAGCTGGCCGGCGTCCTGCGGATGATCGAGGAGGGACGCGACTGCGAGGCGGTCGTCACGCAGCTCGCTGCCGTCAGCCGGGCCCTGGACCGGGCCGGCTTCGCCATCGTCGCGGGCGGCCTCAAGCAGTGCATGACCGAGAACGGCGACCTGGACTCCCTGGACACCAAGAAGCTGGAGAAGCTCTTCCTGTCGCTGGCCTGACCGCCGTCGTCATCGCGGCGCGCGGGAGGAGTGCCAGCGATCTTGCTGCGTGACACCTCGGGCACGACCCGCGGCACTCCTCCCCAGCGGAGCGCCCGCCGGTGGCAGGCGCCGTCGCCGACCAGCTCGAGCACGACGCCGGCTCTCGATCATCCTGCCGTCGTCGGTGTCTGCGCCGTCGAGGCAGCGCGGCCGCTCTGAAGGACGAGGACACCGACCACCGCGACGACGACGCCGACGACCGGGGGGATGAACCACTGCGCTGTGCTGGCGGCCCACGCGGCCAGTGCGGCCACGGCGTAGGCGGCGACGTTCCGCCACTCGACGTAGGGCAGGACGGCGGTATCCGTCGGCATGCCGCCACGCCAGCGGGCCCAGAAGTCGCCGATGACCACTCCCCCCAGCGGGGGGATGAGGATGCCGAGCCACACGAGGTACCCGATCAGGTTGTCGTAGATGCCGGTGACCGCGAGCAGCGTTCCGAGAACGACACCCCCGACGACGAACGGCTTCTTGCTGGGCGAGTTCGCGATCTCGGCCCCCGCGACCCCGAAGTTGTACGCCGTGTTGTCGTTGGTGGTCCACAGGTTGAGGACGAGGAACACGAGCCCCCAGCCCACCAGGCCCATCTGGTAGAGCACGAGCACGAAGTCGCCCTCTCCGAAGGCGATGGCGCCGATCGCGCCGAAGCCCAGCATGAGCAGCTCGCCGACGAGGAAGGCGGCCAGGCACGCCCAGAAGCCGGACAACGGGGTCCGCGCGAACCGGGTCCAGTTCGGCGCCTGGGTGCCACCCGAGGCGAACGTGCCCACCACGACGGTCACCGCGACGGCCACCGTCATGGTCTCGGTTGGTGCGATGCGTTGCAGGCCGGCCCATCCACCGACCTCGTCGAGGGATCGCAGCGTCACCCAACCGGCGAGGAGCAGCAGCATCGGCACGGAGACCACGGAGAGGGCGTACATGCCGCGATAGCCGTAGTACGCGGTCACTCCCATGACGGCGCCGCCGGCGACCATCAGGGCTGTCTGCACGCCCTCGCCCTCCCAGCCCAGCGCGCTCGCGGTCAGCCCGGCCAGGGTCGCGACCGTGACCCCGTACCAGCCGACCTGCGTCCCGCCGAGCAGGAGCGACGCGAGCTTCGAGCCGCGCGTTCCCAGGGCGAACCGGCACATCATCACGGTGGTCAGCCCGGTGCGGGCACCGATGCCGCCGATCACGCCGACGTAGAGCCCGAGCACCGCGCTGCCGAGCAGCAGCACCCAGATCAGCGACGTGACGTCGAAGGCGACCGCGATCTGCGCGCCGGCCAGCATCGTGGGCGTGAAGAACGTGAACCCGAGAAGCACGATCGCCAGCGAGAACAGGGAACGACGCGCATGGGGCGGCACCGGCGTGATCGGGTAGTCGGGGTCGACGAGCTGCTTCGCCGAGGCACGCTCCGCGCGCTTGAGCATCGCCATCACCGCACCCACTCTGCGGCGCGCTGCTCCGGCGCAACGCCGATGTCCTCGAACCAGAGGTCCGGGTGCTCGGCGATGAACGCCTCCATCATGGCGACGCACTCCGGGTCGTCCAGCACGACCACGTCGACGCCGTGCTCGGCGAGCCAGTCGTGCCCACCGGAGAACGTCCTTGCCTCCCCGACGACCACGCGGGAAATACCGAACTGCCGCACCAGGCCGCTGCAGTACCAGCACGGCGACAGCGTGGTGACCATGGTGGTGCCGCGGTACGACCGCTGCCGGCCCGCGGCCCGGAAGGCGGCTGTCTCGGCGTGGACGGACGGGTCGTCGTCCTGGACCCGGCGGTTGTGCCCGCGACCCAGTACAGAGCCGTCGGAGCCGACCAGCACCGCGCCGATGGGGATTCCCCCGGATGCCAGTCCGGCACGGGCCTCCTCGACCGCCAGGGACAGCCACTGGCGGGCCCTTCCGGCGTCCACTGGTGCACTGCTCATGGATCCTCCTGTCGGTGCGACGGTCCCGGGTCTTCCGCGGGCACGCAGAGAAGGCTCGGCGGTCGCGCCGCCGGACAGCAACGTTCAGAATGTCAGCACCCACGGGGCGGGCCGTGGACATCCTGTCGAGGGAGGGTGATGGCGCTCACGCTGGCGGAGTTCCTCGAGCTGCCGTCGGTTCGCGAGGCTCGACCGCTGCTGATCGAGGAGCCGCAGGACCTGAGCATCCCGGTCCGTTGGGTTCACTCCAGCGAGATCTACGAGATCGGTCCTCTCCTGTCCGAAGGAGACCTGCTGCTCACCACCGGCCTCGGCCTGGCCGGCGCCGATGCCGGTGCCCGGCGCCACTGGGTGCGGGAGCTCGCCGGCCGTGGCGTGGCGGCAGTAGGGATCGAGCTCGGCCGATCCCTCGACGTCCTGCCGGCCGAGCTGCTGGACGAGGCGCGCCGTCGGCAGCTGCCCCTTGTCGTGCTGCAGGACGTCGTTCCCTTCATCAGGATCTGTGAGGAGGCCAACAGCGCGATCCTGGACGCCGACAGGCTTCGCCTGCGGCTGGTCGACGCGCTGGTGGGCGAGGTGCACGCTGCCCTCGCGGCGGGCGGCGGGACGTCGGCCCTCGTCGAGAGCGCCTCCCGCTTGCTCGAGACGCCGGCCGCTCTGGTGACCCGTTCCCGGCAGGTCGTCGCCGCCAGCGGGGTGACCGGTCAGCGTCAGACCGAGAGGCTCGTGCGGCGTCCAGTGGTGGAGGCCTCCGTGCGGCTGTGGGACATCGAGTGGGGGTCGGTCGTCCTGGGGGAGTCCTCGACCGACGTCCGAGTCCTGGAGCTGGCCGCGCCGAGACTGGCCGGCGCCGCAGCCGTGCTTCTGGGCAGGGCGGGCGCGGGAGGTCCGTCGGACGTGGTGGCGTCCTTCCTCGGCGACCTGCTCTCGGGAGCCGTCATGGGGCACCGGGAGCTCATCGTGCGGGCAGGGCTGGCGGGCTTCCACCCGCCGCGAGGAGCGCTCGTGGTCGGTGTCGCAGCGACGTCGTCGGAGCCCGAGGAGGTCGTCAACAGGATTCGCGCCGCCGCGTCCGAGGCCGGTATGGACGTCGTCGCGCACCGGGTTCGAGGGGAGGTGCTCGGGCTGGTGGCCGTGCCGCAGAGCGGTTTCCGCTCCGACGCCGCGGGCTCGGTGGGGCAGCTGCTCGGGGCGGACCGTGCGGTGATCACTGTCGGTCCCGCCGTCCAGCTCCCTGACGCGGGCCGGTCGCTGCGAGAGGCCCACTCCGCGTTGGGCATGGCGGACCTGCTTGGCGAAACCGTTGCGCTGACAAGGGACCTGGCGCTGGCTTCGACGCTCGGGCAGCTGGACAGAGAGCGCCTCGAGCGGCTTGCCGACGACGCGCTGGCGCCCCTGCTCGCCTGGGACAGGTCGCACGGCAGCGACCTGGTCCGGACGTTGACCGTGCACCTGCGGCACGGGTGCCGGCCCTCACGGACCGCTGAGGTGCTCCACATCCAGCGGCAGTCGCTCTACCAGAGGCTCGGCCGCATCGAGCAGCTCCTCGGCCGGCCGGTCGACGACCCGTCGGGTTACGAGTACCTCATCGTGGCGACCTGCGCGCACAGGGTCCTGGACGCGCAGCGCAGACAGGAGCGTTCGCACCGTTGACGGTGCTGAGGCGGCGCTCGGTACTGCGACGCGTTGGACCGGTCGAGCGGCGGGACTTGCCCCGTGGCCGGCAGGCCGTGCCGGCCACGGGGCGACGGCTGCCCGTCAGATGTCGAAGTAGAGCTCGAACTCGTGCGGGTGCGGGCGTAGGCGGATCGGGTCGACCTCGTTGGTGCGCTTGAAGTCGATCCACGTCTCGATCAGGTCGGTGGTGAAGACGTCGCTCTCGGTGAGGTACTCGTGGTCCGCCTCGAGCGCGTCCAGCACCGCGGGCAGCGAGCTGGGAACGGTCTCGATGGAGGCGTGCTCGTCCGGCGGCAGCTCGTACAGGTCCTTGTCCACCGGCTCCGGCGGCTCGATGCGGTTGCGGATGCCGTCGAGCCCGGCCATGAGCATCGCGGAGAACGCGAGGTACGGGTTGGAGGAGGGGTCCGGCACCCGGAACTCCAGGCGCTTGGCCTTGGGCGACGTCCCGGTCACCGGGATCCGCACGCAGGCCGAGCGGTTCCGCTGCGAGTAGACGAGGTTGACCGGAGCCTCGAAGCCCGGCACGAGCCGGTGGTAGGAGTTAACGCTCGGGTTCGTGAACGCCAGCAGGGACGCCGCGTGGCGCAGCAGGCCGCCGATGTACCAGCGCGCCGTGTCGGACAGCCCCCCGTAGCCGCGCTCGTCGTAGAAGAGCGGATCGCCGTCCTTCCAGAGCGACTGGTGGCTGTGCATGCCGGAGCCGTTGTCCCCGAACAGCGGCTTCGGCATGAACGTGACGGTCTTGCCGGCGTTCCACGCCACGTTCTTGATGATGTACTTGAAGATCATCATCTCGTCGGCCGCGTGCTGCAGCGTGGAGAAGCGGTAGTTGATCTCCTGCTGGCCCGCCGTGCCGACCTCGTGGTGGGCACGTTCCACCTGCAGGCCGACCTGCTGCAGGGTGCTGACCATGAGGTCGCGCAGGTCGGCGAAGTGGTCGACCGGCGGGACGGGGAAGTAGCCGCCCTTGTACCGGGGCTTGTAGCCGCGGTTGCCGCCCTCCTCGGCTCGGCCGGTGTTCCAGGCCGCCTCGACCGAGTCGATGAAGTAGTAGCCGGCGTTCGCCTTGGTCTCGAAGCGGACGTCGTCGAAGATGTAGAACTCCGCCTCCGCCCCGAAGTAGGCCGTGTCCGCGATGCCGGTGTTCCGCAGGTACGTCTCCGCCTTGGCGGCGATGTTGCGCGGGTCCCGGCTGTACGGCTCGTCGGTGAACGGGTCGACGATGGAGTGGTTGATGACCAGGGTCTTGGCCGCGCGGAACGGGTCGACGAACGCGGTTGCGGCGTCCGGCACGAGCTTCATGTCCGACTCGTGGATCGCCTGGAACCCGCGGATGGAGGAGCCGTCGAACATCAGCCCGTCGCTGAATGCGCTGTCCCCGAAGGCCTCTGCCGGCATGTTGAAGTGCTGCATCACACCCGGCAGGTCACAGAACCGCACGTCGACGAACTGCACGTCGTTGTCGGCGAGGTACTTCAGGACCTCGTCGGCGTCCTTGAACATGTGTCCTCCTTGATCGCCGACCCACGGCCGGCCGTCGTCGTCGCGGTGACGCTAGGCGGGGGCAGTTTCCCGAGGGTGTCCCGAGTGTTTCACCGGTGTTACGCCGGCGCCTGGGCGGCCGCCGGTCGCGGGGTAGCCTGACGCCGTGATCGACCGCCGGGACGTCGGGTCGTGGATCGAGGGCCCCGCCAGCCGTACGCGGACGCCGGACGACGGCTGGCCCGGCAAGCGCCTCGGCCGGCCCGAGAGCGGACCCGGCTCGGTGGCCCGGGTGGGTCGCCGACTGCTCGCCGTCACCGTGGACTGGCTGCTGGCGCTGGTGGTCTCGTGGACGTTCCTGGGCGGCGACCCGTGGGCAACGTTGCTGGTCTTCGGGGTCGCGCAGGTCGTGCTGGTCGGCACGCTCGGCTTCGGCGTGGGCCACGGGCTGTTCGGGATGCGCGTCGAGCGTGTCGACGGTGGATGGGCCGGTCCGGCGCGGGCGCTGGTCCGGACGACGCTGCTGTGCCTGGCCGTGCCGGCGCTCGTCTGGGACCGCGACCAACGCGGCATGCACGACCGCGCCGCCGGGACGGTTCTGGTCCGCCGCTGACGCTCAGTGCCGCGCCTGCTGCTGCGGCAGCAGCATGACGGCGTCGTTCTCCAGCGCCCAGCGCCGCCGGCGCGCCTTCTCGGTCGCCACGGCTCGTGCGGCGTTGACGGCCGCGCCGCGAGCCAGTGCGGCGTCGAGTCGACGAAGCACGCTCGCCGGGCCGGTGACCCGTCCTCGCGTCCCCCCAGGGCTCGTCTGCGTCATGCCGACAAGTGCACCTCGCCGCGAGTTACGAATGAGTGACGTCCGCGGCAAGACTTCCCAAAACCCTCCGGTGGGAGGGTCAGCGGCCGCGCATCATCTTCCGGTTCGGGCGGGCGCGCAGCGGGTCGATGCCCTGCGGGATCGGCGGACGTACGCCGCCCAGGGACCTCAACCGCTTGACGACCTGCGCGGTCTCGTCCTTGGTGAGCTTCGGCTTGAGCTTCGTCACCGTTCGGGGGACGCGCCGCAGCGGGACCTGCCCCTCGCCGTCCCCGGCCTGGATGAGGTGGATCGGCACGCTCGGCAGCACCCGGGCCACCTTCCGGCGCTCGGACTCCAGCAGCTTGCCGACGCGGTGCGGCGGCCCGTCACCGACCAGGACGACGCCGGGCCGGCCGACCACTCGGAACACCGAGTCCTGGGTGCGGGGGTCGACGGCCACCGGCTGCTCCTCCACCGTCCAGCCGCGCCGCAGGACGCGCAGGGCCGCGCCGGCGGCTCCGGGCTGGCCCTCGATCTGCCGGAAGGCCGCGCGTTCCGCCTTGCGGGCGAGCAGGAACATCGCGCCGAGGACGGCGAGCGGCAGGCCGATGATCGTCCAGTAGACCGGCTGCCCGGTGAGCAGCCCGATGACGAGGGCGACGGCGAGCACGGCCGCGACGACGAGCAGCATCCACCAGGTGACCGAGGGGTCCACCTGGCGCGTCATCCGGTAGACGCCCCGCAGCTGGGAGAACCATCCCGGCTTCTTGTTCGGGTCGCGCCGGCGACGCAGGAGGCCGCGCCGGGGCGGCGTCGAGCCAGGGGTCGTCGAGTCGGTGGACATGCTCCGAGAGGATACGGCGGTCAGCGCCCGAGCAGGCTCGCGGCCTCCTGGCGTGCGCTGCCACCCGTGGTGAGGTGGGCGAGCGCCTCCGGGATCTCCAGCCCCCGTCGCTGCATGGCCTGGGCCCACAGGCGGCCGGCCCGGTAGGACGACCGGACCAGCGGGCCTGCCATCACGCCGGCGAAGCCGATGCGCTCGGCCTCCTCGGACAGCGCCACGAACTCCTCCGGCTTGACCCAGCGCTCGACCGGGTGGTGGCGCACGCTCGGGCGCAGGTACTGCGTGATCGTCACCAGGTCGCAACCCGCGTCGTGCAGGTCACGCAGCGCCTGGACGGCCTCCTCGTACGTCTCACCCATCCCGAGGATGAGGTTCGACTTGGTCACCAGCCCGTCCTCCCGGGCGCGGGTCAGCACCGACAGCGATCGCTCGTACCGGAAGCCGGGGCGGATCCGCTTGAACACGCGGGGCACGGTCTCGAGGTTGTGCGCCAGCACCTCCGGGCGCGACGAGAACACCTCGGCCAGCTGCTCGGGCACGGCGTTGAAGTCCGGGATCAGCACCTCGACGCCGGTGCCCGGGTTGAGCTCGTGGATCTGCCGCACGGTCTCCGCGTACAGCCAGGCGCCGCCGTCCGGCAGGTCGTCCCGGGCCACCCCGGTGACGGTCGCGTACCGCAGGCCCATCGCCTGGACCGACTCGGCGACGCGCCGCGGCTCGTCGGTGTCGAGCGGCGCCGGCCGGCCGGTGTCGATCTGGCAGAAGTCGCATCGCCGGGTGCACTGGTCACCGCCGATGAGGAACGTGGCCTCGCGGTCCTCCCAGCACTCGAAGATGTTGGGGCAGCCGGCCTCCTCGCAGACCGTGTGAAGGCCCTCCCGCTTCACCAGGCCCTTGAGCTCGGAGTACTCCGGGCCCATCTTCGCGCGCGTCTTGATCCAGGACGGCTTCTTCTCGATCGGCGTCTCCGCGTTGCGCGCCTCCAGGCGCAGCATGCGGCGTCCCTCCGGCGCGACAGTCACCGTTCCAGGGTAAGCCCGCGTGATCTGCGCCGCGTGCCCCCCTTGTCTAGGGTCGAGGGATGGACCTGCGGATCTTCACCGAGCCCCAGCAGGGCGCCTCGTACGGCGACCAGCTCGCCGTCGCCCGGGCGGCCGAGGACGCCGGCTTCGACGCCTTCTTCCGGTCCGACCACTACCTGGCGATGGGCAGCGCTGACGGGCTGCCGGGGCCGACCGACTCGTGGACGACGCTCGCCGGCCTGGCGCGGGAGACGCACCGGATCCGCCTGGGCACGCTGGTCTCCTCGGCGACGTTCCGGCATCCGGGAGTGCTCGCCGTCCAGGTGGCGCAGGTCGACGAGATGTCCGGTGGGCGGGTGGAGCTCGGCCTCGGCGCCGGGTGGTTCGAGGCGGAGCACGCGGCGTACGGCATCCCGTTCCCGACGACCAGAGAGCGCTTCGA
>JBMOMI010000097.1:0-10588 GCA_049325235.1 Actinomycetota bacterium
GGCCGTTCGGCCGGGCCCCTTCCGCGTCCGCCCCGCAAAGCGCAGTAACCAGGGTAGTTGCCGAAATCCGTACGGATAGGCGGCAACAACCCTGGTTACTGCGGTGGGGTGGGTCAGGCCTTGGCGAGCGTGCCGAGGTACAGCTCGATGACCTTCGGGTCGTTGGCCAGGTCGCGTCCCGTGCCGGTGTAGGCGTTGCGTCCCTGGTCGAGCACGTAGCCGCGGTCGGCGATCTGCAGGCAGCGGCGGGCGTTCTGCTCCACCATCACCACCGAGACGCCGGCCCGGTTGATCTGCTTGGTGCGGATGAACACCTCGTCCTGCATCACCGGGGACAGGCCGGCCGACGGCTCGTCCAGCAGCAGCACCGACGGCTCCATCATGAGCGCCCGGCTCATCGCCACCATCTGCCGCTCCCCACCGGACAGCGACCCCGCGCGCTGGCTGCGCCGGTCGCCGAGCGTGGGGAACAGCGACGTCACGAAGTCGAACCGCTCCTTGAAGCGCTTCGGCTTCTGGTACAGGCCCATCTCCAGGTTCTCCTGGATGGTCAGGGACGGGAACACGTTGTTCGTCTGCGGGACGAAGCCGACGCCCTTCGACACCAGCTTGTTCGCCTTCAGGTTCGTGATGTCCTCGCCACGCAGCGTGACGCGGCCGGAGCTGACCTTGACCAGCCCGAAGAGCGCCTTGAGCAGCGTGGACTTGCCCGCCCCGTTGGGGCCGATGATGCCGACCAGCTCACCCTCGTGGCAGTACAGGTCGGCGCCGTTGAGGATGTTGACGCCCGGCAGGTAGCCGGCGACGAGGTCGTCCGCCCGCAGCAGCGCGCCCTCTGCCCGCGCCAGGTGCTCGCCGCGGTGCACCTCGGTGGTCGACGTCTCGCTCGCGCTCACAGCTGCTCCCTTTGCTCGGTCGACTGGTCCGACCGCAGCTCCTCGATCCGCTCCTCGACCTGGGCGAGCACCCGCTGCTCCTCCTCCTCGGTCAGCGGCGCGTCGTGGTGGCTGCCCAGGTACGCGTCGATGACGGCCGGGTCGGCCATCACGGACTCCGGCGGGCCCTCGGCGACGATCCGGCCCTGGGCCATCACGACCACCCAGTCGGAGATGTCGCGGACCATGTCCATGTCGTGCTCGACGAACAGCACCGTCATGCCCTGCTCCCGCAGGTTCTTGACGTGCCCGAGCAGGGACTGGGTGAGCGCCGGGTTCACCCCCGCCATCGGCTCGTCGAGCATCACCATCTCCGGCGAGCTCATCAGGGCCCGCGCCATCTCCAGCAGCTTGCGCTGACCGCCCGACAGGCTCCCGGCGAAGTCGTCCGCCTTGGTGTCGAGCTTGAAGCGCGCGAGGATCTCCTCGGCGCGCCGGGTGTTCTCCTGCTCCTGCGACCGCCAGATGCCCGGGAACATCGCGGCCGCGAGTCGCTCGCCCTTCTGCTGGGTCGCGCCGAGGCGCATGTTCTCCATCACCGTGAGGCGGGACAGCGCCTTGGTGAGCTGGAAGGTGCGGACCATGCCGCCGCGCGCGACCCGATGGGCCGGGACGCCGGCCAGCGGGCGGCCGTTGAAGGTCCAGGACCCGCTGTTCGGCTTGTCGAAGCCGGTGAGCAGGTTGAAGAACGTCGTCTTGCCGGCACCGTTCGGCCCGATGAGCGCCGTGATGGCGCCGCGCTGGACCTCGAGGTGCTCGACGTCCACCGCCGTGAGGCCGCCGAACGCGCGCATGACGTGGTCGGCGACCAGGATCGGGTCCGGCTTGGGTGCGCCGGGCTCGCGGGGGACGTCGGCGAGCGCCGCGGTGGCGGCGTCCCGCCGGGACGTGGACGTGGCGTCAACGGGCATTGATCGCGAGCTCCCTCTTGTCGCCGAAGATGCCTTGTGGCCGGAAGATCATGAGCAGCATCAGCGCCACGCCGACCAGCATGAACCGCACCTGGCCCACCTGGGTACCGGTCATGATGACGTCCGGCATGTACCCGGCGCGCACCATCTGGTTGAGGATGTTGTCGGTCAGCGACAGGACCACCCAGAAGATCGCCGCGCCGACGACCGGGCCGAGCACGCGCGCCGCGCCGCCGAGCAGCAGCACGGTGTAGGCGAAGAACGTGAACTCCGTGCCGTACAGGTCCGGCTGGACGGCGGCCCGGCCGAGCGCGAAGACGAACCCGGCCAGCGCTCCGATCACACCGCCGATGACCAGCGCCTGCATCTTGTAGGCGTAGACGTTCTTCCCCAGGCTGCGGACGGCGTCCTCGTCCTCCCGGATGCCCTTGAGCACCCGGCCCCAGGGGCTGCGCATCAGCGCCCACACGACCAGCGCCGAGAGCGCCACGAGCAGCCAGCCGACGACGAGGATCCACGTCAGCCGCTCACTGAAGCGCCACGGGCCGAACCCGTACGTCCCCGGCGGGAGCGGGTTGAGCCCGTAGAAGCCGTCGGAGAACCCGGTCAGGCCGGTCGACCCGCCGGTGTACTCCCGCAGGCTGCTGCCCCGGACCGTGATGCGGACGATCTCGGCCGTCGCGATCGTCGCGATCGCGAGGTAGTCGGCGCGCAGCCGCAGCGTCGGGATGCCGAGCAGCAGCGCGAGCACCACGGCGGCGACGAGCCCGACCGCGACGCCGAGGAGGAACGGCAGCCCGAGCACCGTGACGGTCACGGCGAGCCCGTAGGCGCCCAGGGCGACGAACGCGGCCTGCCCGAAGTTCAGCAGCCCCGCGTACCCGAAGTGCACGTTGAGGCCGATCGCGGCCAGCCCGTAGATGATCGTCTCCAGGCCGATCATCGCCCGGAGGGCGTTGCTGATGATGTTGCCCCAGTCCATGGGTGACGGACTCCCTTCGCAGCGCCGGCCGAGCCGGTCAGCCGACGCGCTCGGCGCGGCCCAGGATCCCCTGGGGTCGGAACAGCAGGACGAGGATGAGGACGGCGAGGGCGCCGACGTTCTTCAGCTCGGTGGGCACCACCAGGGTGCTCAGCTCGATGAACAGCCCGACGACGATGGCTCCGGCCAGCGCGCCGAAGGCGGTGCCCAGCCCGCCGAGGACCACGGCCGCGAACACGAGCAGCAGGATCTGCAGGCCCATCTGGAAGCTGACCTGCTGGGCCAGGCCGAGCAGGACGCCGGACAGCGCGGCGAGGGCGGCCCCGCCGACCCACACCGTGCGGATCACCCGGTCGACGTCGATGCCGGAGGCCGCGGCCAGCGCAGGGTTGTCGGCGACCGCGCGGGTCGCCTTGCCGAGCCGCGTGCGCAGCAGCGCGATGCCGACGGCGACGAGGACGACGATCGCCAGCGCCATGCTGATCCAGTCGATCGGTCGCAGCGTCACCGGGCCGAAGCTGACGCCCGCCTGGCCGCGGTAGTCCACGTAGCTCTTGGTGTCCCCGCCGGCGATGTACAGGAACAGGTAGCGCAGCAGGATCGCCAACCCGATGGAGACGATCATCATCGCGATCAACCCTGTGCCGCGCTTGCGCAGCGGCCCCCACAGCCCCCGGTCGTTGAGGTAGCCGAAGAGCCCCGCCAGGACCAGCGTGATGCCGGTGGCGAGGATCAGCTGGACGCCCAGGACGGCGTTGAGGAAGTACGCGGTGAGGGCGCCGAACGTGACGAGCTCGCCGTGCGCGAAGTTCGTCAGCCCGGTGGTCCCGAAGATCAGCGACAGCCCGATCGCGGCCAGCGCGATGATGAGGCCGAACCGCAGCCCGCTGGCTGCCAGCTGCGCGACCCGGTCGAAGGACACGCCGCCTCCCGTGGCGACCTCCCCGCCGGTGCCGACCCGGAACGCGACGGTGCGGGGGCTGCCCCTGTTGACCGTCGTCTCGATCGGGTTCTGCCGCGGCGTGAGGCCCTCGACGGCCTCGGCCAGCGACTCCTCGTCGATGAACACCGAGTAGTCCCCGGCCTCGGGCACTGCGATCTCGGCGACCCCCGAGTCGTCGGTCGTGCCGGTGCCCACCTCCTCGCCGTCCCGCTCGACCCGGATGTCGACCCCGGCGACGTCCTCGCCGTCCTCCGTGCGCACCCGCGCCCGGATCAGCTCCCCTGCGGCGGGCTCGCCCTCTCCGGGGCCGGCGGTCGTGGCGGTGTCGGTCGGCGTCGTGCCGGGCGGCGTGGTGGCGGCGGTGGCGCTGGCGCTCCCGAGCAGCAGGGAGACGACGACCGCCAGGAGGCCGAGCACGACGGAGCCGGCTCGGACCGGTCTGGGGGCAGGCTGCACTCTGGCGGACCTCCGGGTCGAGGGCGCAGGACGCCGAAGCCGGACACTCTGCTCGGTCGACGGACCCCGCGGGGCGGGCGTGAGCATAGCCACACTCCAGCAGAGGTCCAGCCCCTCGCAGAGAGTTTCCGGTCGGGTGCGCCCGACCGAGACCGATTCGTTAGGGGAACGTCTCGGGGGAGTGACTCACCGGAGCCGGACGACGACCTCGACCAGCAGCGGCGCCACGACCAGCGCCGGCAGCATGTCGCCGACCGGGATCTCCCGGAGCCGCAGCAGGCGGACCGCCACCCCGACGAGCAGCAGCCCGCCGGTGCCGGTCAGCGCCGCGATGTGCGCGTCGGGCAGGACGTCGCCGAGCAGGAAGCCGGCCAGGGTGAGGCTGCCCTGCACGACCGCGACGCTGAGGGCGGAGGCCATCACCCCGACGCCGAGGGACGCCGCGAACGCGACGGAGGCGAAGCCGTCGAGCACCGACTTCAGCGCGAGCTGCTCGATCCCGCGCCCGAGGCCGTCGGACAGCGACCCGAGCACGGTCAGCGGGCCGACGCAGAACAGCAGCGACGCGGTGAGGAAGCCCTGGACGAAGCGCTCCCGGCTCTCGCCGTCCGCGCTGTGCTGCCGCCGGCCGAAGCGCCGCTGCAGGTCCCCGCCGAGGCCCCGCAGCCGGTCCTCGACGCGGACCAGCGAACCGACGATGCCGCCGATAAGGACCGCCCCGAGGACGACGAGCACGGTGGCCGACCCTCCCACCGCGGCGCTGAGCGCCGGGTCCAGCACGGAGACGGCGGACAGCCCGGCGACGAGCAGCGTGACCAGCCCCAGCCCGTCGGTGACGACCTCGCGGGTCTGCTGCGGCAGCCGGTGCCCGAGCAGCAGGCCGATCGCCGAGCCGGCCACCACGGAGGCCACGTTGAGGGCCGTCCCCGCACCGACCACGTCCAGGCCTCCCGTCGTCCCGCCCGCCCACTGCGCGACCTGCGCGAGGAGCCCCTTCCCGTCCGGCTTGTCCGGCTCTAGGCTCCGCTGTCGGCGCCGGCGATCCTAGGCCGACGCGCACGCTGGGCCGGTTCGGGGGCCACCACGGGAGAAGGGAGCGGTCGCCCATGCCTCGGACGACGGTGGAGGTGCGTCGAGCCGCCACGGACGACGTCGACCTGCTGCTGCGGCTGGCGCAGCGGGCTCGCTCCGAGGAGCGGCTGCCGTCCCGGGCGGACACGACCGCGGTGCGGTGTCGAGCGGTCACCGCGATGACCCGGCCGGACGTCGCGGTGTACGTGGCGTGCGCCGGCCAGCAGCCGGTGGGGGCCCTGGTGCTGCGCTTCGGTGAGGTGCTGCCGCTGAGCGGCACGGAGGCGGTGCACGTCGAGCAGCTCTTCGTGGACCCGGACTGGCGTCGGCGCGGGGTCGCCCGTCAGCTGCTGTCGGCCGCGGTCACCGCAGCGGAGGCCCGCGGCGCGAGCGACGTCGTGTGCTCGACGCCCGCCGGCGCGCGGGAGCCGCAACGGTTCCTGGCACGCCTCGGCTTCTCGCCGCTCGTCGTCCAGCGGGTGGTTCCGCTCACCTCGCTGCGCCGCCGGCTCGCAGCCGACGCCGGCCGGCGCCGTACGACCATCGACCTGGTCCTCGCCCGGCGACGCCGCGAGGCGCGCGAGCGCGCCGCGGCCCTCACCCTGGAGGCGCGTCCCGCAGCTGGCAGGTGATCCGGCTGGTGCACACGCGTCGTCCGGACTCGTCGGTGACGACCACCTCGAACGAGGCCGTCGTGCGGCCCGCGTGCAACGGCGTCCCGGTGCCGGTGACCGTGCCGGCACGGGCAGCCCGGTGGTGCGTGGCGTTGATGTCCACGCCCACGGCGACCCGGCCGGGGCCCGCGGCCAGCACCGCGCCGATGGAGCCGATGGTCTCGGCCAGGGCCACCGACGCGCCGCCGTGCAGCAGGCCGTAGGGCTGGGTGTTCCCGTCCACCGGCATCGTCGCGACCAGCC
Source organism: Actinomycetota bacterium (assembly GCA_049325235.1). GTDB lineage: Bacteria > Actinomycetota > Actinomycetes > Actinomycetales > SCSIO-59966 > SCSIO-59966. Next base: position 6,216 of record JBMOMI010000097.1, read on the forward strand.
GCTCGGGCGCCACCTCCGTGAACACGATCCCCAGCTTCTCGGCCAGCGTGCCCGGCAGCAGCGCGTTGACGTGGTCCAGGAGCTCGGTGCTCGGGGCAGCGGAAGCGGCGCCGTCGGTCATGCGCCCTAGGGTGGCAGCCGTGAGCGAGACGATCGGTGCCGGGGCGCGTCCGCGGCTGCTGCTGGTGGACGGTCACTCCATGGCGTACCGGGCGTTCTACGCCCTGCCGGTGGAGAACTTCTCGACCAGCACCGGCCAGGTGACCAACGCCGTCTACGGGTTCACCTCGATGCTCATCAACGTGCTGCGCGACGAGCAGCCGACGCACGTCGCCGTCGCGTTCGACGTCTCACGTGCGACCTTCCGCAGCGAGGAGTACGCCGAGTACAAGGCCAACCGCGCGAAGTCGCCCGACGAGTTCTCCGGGCAGGTCGCCCTCATCAAGGAGGTGCTCGCCGCCCTGCGCATCCCCGTGGTGGAGAAGGAGGGCTACGAGGCGGACGACGTCATCGGGACCCTCACCCGGCAGGCGCGGGCGCGCGGCATGGAGGTGCTGATCTCCAGCGGCGACCGCGACGCGTTCCAGCTCGTCGGGGAGGGCGTGACCATCCTCTACCCGGTGCGCGGCGTGTCCGAGCTGTGGCGGATGACGCCCGAAGCGGTCGAGGAGAGGTACGGGGTCCGCCCGTCCTTGTACCCCGACCTCGCTGCGCTCGTCGGGGAGAGCAGCGACAACCTGCCCGGCGTGCCCGGTGTCGGCGCGAAGACGGCGGCCAAGTGGCTGGCGGCGTACGGCGACCTGGACGGCATCGTGGCGCACGTCGACCAGATCAAGGGCAAGGTCGGCCAGAGCCTGCGGGAGAACCTGGACCAGGTGATCCGCAACAAGCGGCTGAACCAGCTCGTCTGCGACCTCGAGCTGCCCGTGACCGTGGACTCCCTGGCCCGTCAGGGCTGGGACCGCGACGAGGTGCACCGGGTCTTCGACGGCCTGGAGTTCCGCGTCCTGCGCGACCGCTTGTTCTCGACCCTGTCGGCTCCCGAGCCGGAGGCGGAGGCAGGGTTCGACGTCAGCGCCACCCGGCCTGCGGGCGCCGCGCTGGCGGCCTGGCTGGCCGACCACGCCACCGGGCTGACCGGCGTCCACGTGGTGGGCCGGTGGGGATCCGGCACCGGGGAGGCGTACGCCGTCGCCCTGGCCGGGGACGGCGGCACGGCCGCCTACGTCGACCTGCGGGAGCTGGACGCCGAGGGGGAGAAGGCGCTGGCCGAGTGGCTCGCGGACCCGGCCCGCCCGAAGGTGCTCCACGACGCCAAGGGCCCGCTGCACGCGCTCGCCGGGCGGGGCCTGCCGCTGGCCGGCCTCGCCGACGACACCGCCTTGGCCGCGTACCTGTGCCGGCCGGACCAGCGCAGCTACGACCTGACCGACCTGGCGCTGCGGTACCTCAAGCGGGAGCTGCGCGCCGACGGCGAGGAGGGGTCGGGGCAGCTGGCGCTCGACACCGGGCACGGCCCCGACGAGGGGGAGCTGGCCTGCCTGCGGGCGACCGCGGTACGCGAGCTGTCCGAGGTGCTCGCGGGCGAGCTGGCCCGGCACGAGGCCACCGACCTCATGACCCGTCTCGAGCTGCCGCTGGTGCCCGTGCTCGCCGAGATGGAGAGCACCGGGATCGCCGTGGACGTCGAGCGGCTGCAGCGGCTCGAGGGCGAGTTCGCCACGGCGGTCGCGCAGGCGGCCGACGACGCGTACGGCGTCATCGGCCGCGAGGTCAACCTCGGCTCGCCGAAGCAGCTGCAGGAGGTGCTGTTCGACCAGCTGGGCATGCCGAAGACCAAGCGCACCAAGACGGGTTACACCACCGACGCCGACGCGCTGCAGGACCTGTACGTCAAGACCGAGCACCCGTTCCTGCTGCACCTGCTGCGCCACCGCGACGCCAGCCGGCTGCGGCAGACGGTCGAGGGGCTGCTCAAGACGGTCGCCGACGACGGCCGCATCCACACGACCTACCAGCAGACGATCGCCGCGACCGGGCGGCTCAGCTCCACCGACCCGAACCTGCAGAACATCCCCATCCGCACCGAGGAGGGCCGCCGGATCCGCGAGGCGTTCGTCGTCGGGCCCGGCTACGACTGCCTGCTGACGGCCGACTACAGCCAGATCGAGATGCGGATCATGGCGCACCTGTCGGGCGACGACGGGCTCATCGAGGCGTTCCGGTCGGGGGAGGACCTGCACCGGTTCGTCGGCTCCCGGGTCTTCGGCGTGCCGCCGGGCCAGGTCACGCCCGAGATGCGAGCCAAGATCAAGGCGATGTCGTACGGCCTCGCGTACGGCCTGTCGGCGTTCGGGCTCTCGCGCCAGCTCACCATCCCGGTGGAGGAGGCGCGCGAGCTGATGGACGACTACTTCGCGCGCTTCGGCGGCGTGCGCGACTACCTGCGCGGCGTCGTCGACGAGGCCCGGCGCAGCGGCTTCACCGAGACGATCCTCGGGCGGCGCCGCTACCTGCCGGACCTCACGAGCGACAACCGTCAGCGCCGCGAGATGGCCGAGCGGATGGCTCTCAACGCCCCGATCCAGGGGTCCGCCGCCGACGTCATCAAGGTGGCGATGCTCGGCGTCCACGCCGCGCTGCGGGAGGCGGGGCTGTCGTCGCGGATGCTCCTGCAGGTGCACGACGAGCTGGTCCTCGAGGTGGCGCCCGGCGAGCGCGACGCCTTGGAGGCGCTGGTGCGCGAGCAGATGGCCGGTGCGGCGCAGCTGTCCGTGCCCCTCGACGTCTCGGTGGGTATCGGCTCGTCCTGGCACGAGGCGGGGCACTAGCCGGCTCGCCGGAAACGGCCCCGCTCGCCCGGCCGGTCCTGGGATCCTGGCCCGGTGGCGTCGGCGGCCCGCTCCCGGTGACGGCCGCGACCCGCTCCGGGAGCTCTCAGTAGGGGTCGACCGCGTCGTGGTGGCCGAGCACGCGTGCCAGTGGGCGCAGCCGCAGCCGGAGCGCCAGCTTTACCGCGACGTTGCGCGCGAACCAGGGGAGCTGGGCCGCCACCCGCAGGCGGTCCGCGAGCCGGGGCGGGACCGTGTCGAGCAGGGCCATCGACCCACTGCGCTCTCGGTACCTCAACCGTCCCCCGACCAGGAGGTGCGTCAGAAGCGCCGCGGTGACGCCGACGGACGAGAACGCGTCGTGCACGAGCACCTGGCCGCCGGGCGGGAGGTTCCGGGCCCAGCGCAGGTCGTCGCTGCAGGTCCAGTAGTCGTGCTTGCCGTCGACGTACAGCAGGTCGACCGGGATCGTCCAGCGAGGCCGCAGCCGGGTGCTGTACTCGGCGACCAGCTCCACCGTGCCGTCCAGGCCGGCCGCCCGGACGTGCTCCTCGAACAGCGCCCGGGTGGGTCGGCCGCCGAACAGCCGGCCCTCGACGAACGGGTCGACCGCGACCACCCGCGCGCCACGGCGGCGCGCCGCCGCGCCGAGGACCACGGTGGACCGGCCCTGGTGGCTGCCGATCTCGACGACGGTGGCACCGGTGCGCAGCCTGCTGGCGGCGTCCCACAGCATCCTGGCCTGCGGCTCGGTGAGCCACCCCGGGATCCGGTCGGCCACCGCCCAGGCCCGCCGGAAGCCGGCGTCCTGGACGTCGACGGGCTGGCTCGACATGCGTGTCGTCCTCCGCGGAGCGTCCGGTGACGTCGGGTGGGCCGGCTGTGCGCCACCCTAGGCTCGCCGCGCTGCGCGGTCCGGCGAACCGCCGAACCGGGGACGTCGTCACCGGGCTCGCCCTCGCCGCGCTCGTCGTCCTGCCCGGAGCCGGGCGGACGACGTTCGACACCAAGCTCGACCTCGTCGTCGACCCGGTCGGGTTCCTGGCGCGGGCCCTGTCGGTGTGGAACCCGCAGTCCGGCCTCGGCGAGCTGCAGAACCAGGCCGTCGGCTACCTGTTCCCGATCGGGCCGTTCTTCGCCGCCGGCCAGCTGGCGGGCGTCCCGCCGTGGCTGGTGCAGCGCAGCTGGCAGGCCCTCCTGCTCGTCGGGGCCTACGCCGGGGCCCGGCGGCTGATCGGTCGGCTCGGCGTCAGCGCCGGGTGGGCGGGATGGCTCGGGGCCCTCGCGTACGCGACGGGCCCGCGGATGCTGACCACGCTGGGTCCGCTGTCGGCCGAGGCGCTGGCGGTGACCATGCTGCCGTGGATCCTGCTGCCGCTGGTTCCCGGCCGGACCGCACGACCCCCGTGGCGCGCCGCCGCCCGCTCGGCGCTCGGCGTCCTGCTGCTCGGCGGGGCGAACGCCACGGTGACCCTCGCCGTGCTGCCGCTGCCGGCGCTGTGGCTGGCCACCCGCCGCCCGGGCCCGGCCCGGCGCCGGCTC
>JBMOMI010000098.1:0-10561 GCA_049325235.1 Actinomycetota bacterium
CGACGAGGCGCGCCAGGAGGCGGTGGACCGGGCGGTCGCCGCCGGCGCCGACCCCTCCGCCGTCCGCATCGTCGACTTCGACGAGGTGCCGATCCCCTACCTGCCCGGCAACGCGACCCGGATCCGCTGCAAGGCGGTCGGCGACCTGCGACTGGAGCGCTGATGCGCAAGGTCACCGTCGACGACCTGCCGGCCCTCGCGCGCGGCGCCGCGGTGCTCGGCACCGGCGGCGGGGGCGACCCCCACGTCGGCCGCCTGCTCGCCGAGCAGGCCCTGCGCGCACACGGCCCCGTCGAGATCGTCACCGTCGACGAGCTGCCGGACGACGCGTGCGTGCTCCCCGTGGCGATGATGGGCGCGCCCACCGTGATGGTCGAGAAGCTGCCGTCCTCCGAGTCGGTCGGCGAGGCGGTCACCGCGCTGGCCCGCTACCTCGGGCGCACGCCGACGCACATCGCGTGCATCGAGGCCGGAGGCGTCAACTCCACCGTGCCGATCGTCGCGGCCGCCGAGCTCGGCCTGCCGCTGGTCGACGGCGACGGGATGGGCCGGGCGTTCCCCGAGCTGCAGATGGTGCTTCCGACGCTCGCCGGCGTCTCGGCCACCCCGATGTCCCTCGTCGACGAGAAGGGCAACCGCGGCGTCCTGGACACCGTCGACAACCACTGGGCGGAGCGGCTGGCGCGCACGGCCACCGTCGAGATGGGCTGCTCGATCTTCGTGTCGCTGTACGCCATGGACGCCGCCCAGGTCCGAGCCGGGTTCGTGCCCGGGACCCTGAGCCAGTGCATCGAGCTGGGCCGTGCCATCGAACGGGCCCGCGCGGAGCACCGCGACCCGGTAGCCGCCGTCGCGGACGCACTGGGCGGCCGCGTGCTGCACGAGGGCAAGGTCGTGGACCTGCAGCGCCGGACGCACACCGGCTTCGCCCGCGGCGAGGCCCTCGTCGAGGGCGTCGACGCCTCGGCCGGCACGCGGATGCACCTGCAGTTCCAGAACGAGCACCTGATCGCCGAGGTGGACGACGTCCCCGTCACCACCACCCCGGACCTGATCATCGTGCTGGACCGCGAGACAGGTGAGCCCATCACCACCGAGGCTCTGCGCTACGGCCACCGCGTCGCGGTGCTCTCCGCCCCCGCCGACGACCGGTGGCACTCCGACGCAGGGCTCGCGCTCGTCGGTCCCCGGTACTTCGGCTACGACCTCGACCCGGTGCGCTTCGACGGGAGCACGCCGGCCCGGACGAAGGGCGCACCGGCATGAGCTGGCAGCTGACCACCGAGCACCTGCGCGACCTGGCCCGCGGCGCGGCGATCCTCGGCACCGGTGGCGGCGGGGACCCCCTGGTGGGTCGGCTGCTCGTCGAGCAGGCGCTCGGGCGCGACCGGTCGATCACCGTCTTGGACCCCGAGGATCTGGACGACGACACGCTCGTCATCCCGACGGCACAGATGGGCGCGCCCACCGTCGTCGTGGAGAAGATCCCGCGGGGCAGCGAACCGGTCGAGGCGCTCCGGACGCTGGAGCGGCACCTCGGCCGGCGGGCCGACGCGACGATGCCGATCGAGTGCGGCGGGATCAACTCGATGATCCCGCTCATCGTGGCCGCCCGCACCGGGCTGCCGGTCGTCGACGCCGACGGCATGGGCCGGGCGTTCCCCGAGCTGCAGATGGAGACCTTCTCGGTGTACGGCGTCCCGGGCTCGCCGATGGCCATCGCCGGGGAGAACCACGAGACGGTCGTGATCGACGCCGGCGCCGACAACCGGCGGATGGAGTGGCTGGCCCGCGGAGTGACGATCCGGATGGGGGGCGTCGCGCACATCGCCGAGTACGCGATGAGCGGCGCGGACGTGAAGCGCACCGCGGTCCCCCGCACCCTGTCCCTCGGCCTGACGGTCGGGCGCGCCGTCCGGGAGGCCCGCGAGCGCCACGCCGACCCGGTGGCGTCCCTGCGGGCGGCGCTGGCCCCGACGCTCTACAGCGAGCTGCGAGTCCTGTTCCGGGGCAAGGTCGTCGACGTGGAGCGGCGCACGCTGGAGGGCTTCGCGCGCGGCCGGGCTCGGTTCGCCGGCTTCGACGGCCTGTCGCAGCTGGAGGTGTCGTTCCAGAACGAGAACCTCGTCGCGGTCCTGGACGGCGAGGTGGTGTGCAGCGTCCCGGACCTGATCTGCGTGCTCGAGGCCGACACCGCCGAGCCGATCACGACCGAGGGGCTGCGGTACGGGCAGCGCGTCACCGTCATCGGCATCTCCACCCCAGAGCTGATGCGCACTCCCGAGGCGCTGGACGTGTTCGGACCGGCCTGCTTCGGCCTGGACGTCGAGTTCGTGCCGGTGGAGCAGCGGGTCACCGAGGCGGCTCACGCCGCGGCCGTCTGACGCTGGCACCATCGGGTCGTGCCACCCCGGGCCGACCCTCTCGAGCTCAGCGCCGACGACCTCGACGCCGTCGTCGCCGGCGTGAGCCTGCTGGGCTCCGGCGGCGGTGGGGACGCGGCGACCTTCGCGCACCTGCTGCGCCGGCGCCTCGCCGGCGGCACGCTGCCGCTGCACCCTGTGGAGCACGTCGCGGACGGCGGCTTCGTCGTACCGATCGGCGTCGTCGGCGCGACCAGCGTCTTCACCGAGAAGCTCCCCAGCGGCCACGAGTTCGTGTCGTCGGTGGCCGCGTTGCGGCGGTGGACGTCGCGTGACGTGGCCGCCGTGATGGCGCTGGAAGCCGGTGGCCTCAACGGGATGTCCGCGATGGTGGCGGCTCTCGACCTCGGTCTGCCCCTGCTCGACGCGGACCTGATGGGCCGCGCGCTACCGCGCCTGGACCAGCTGGCGTTCGCGGTGGAAGGCCTCCCCGTGACGCCGTGCGCCGTGTGCGAGCCCGGCGGCCAGACCCTGATCGTCGACGGCGTGGACGCGGTCGGCCTCGAGCGCACCGTCAGGGCGTTCCTCGCCGAGGCCGGGGGCTGGGCAGTGCTCGCGCTGCCGCCGACTCCCGCCGAACTGGTGCGTGCCCATGCCGTCGTCGGCAGCCTTGGCCGCGCACTCGGGCTCGGCCGCGCTCACGCCGCCCTCCCGGGCACCCCGACGGCTGGAGACATCGAGGCCGCGCTCGAGGGCGTCGTGCTCGCCACCGGTCGGGTGCTGGACGTCGCACGGCTCGGTCCGGCTCGTGCGTTCGGCCGGGGAAGCGTCACGGTGGTCGCCGTCCCCTCCGGGGCCGTCGTGCGGGTGGAGGCGGAGAACGAGTACCTGCTGGCGCTGCGCGACGGCGCCGTGGCGGCCAGCACACCGGACCTCATCTGCCTGCTGGACCGTCGGACGACCGCGCCGATCGCCGTGGACCGAGTGCGGGTCGGCGACGAGGTCGTGGTCGCGGTCCTGCCCGGTCCGGCGTGGTGGACGTCGCCGCACCGGTTGGTTCAGGTCGCCCCGCGGGCGTTCGGGCTCGACTGCGAACCCGCGCTGCTGGGCGGTCACGCATGACCGCCCGCCCGACCGGCGGCGTCCCTCTCGGCGCGCTGCTTCGGAGCACGGGCTGGGCGGACGTCGTCCACCTGGCAGGTGAGGTCGACGCCGCCGTGCTGGCGGGATCTGCCGTGGTGCGAGGGCCGGCCGACCCACTGCCCGACGTCCCGGGCTCCCTGGTGGTCGTGCTCGGGTCGGCCGACCGCTCGGACTGGCGGATCGACTCCCTGGTGAACCGGGCCCACTCGGCCCGCGCCGCTGCCGTCATGCTGGACGGCCACGACCGGCTGCGGCGCAGTACCGAGGTACTGGCGCAAAGGCTGGCGCTCCCGGTGCTCGGCGCCTTGAATCCCGTTGCGGCGCACGAGTTTCTGACTCGCACGCTACGAGAACCGGCCAGCGTGACCGCTGAGCTCGTGCTCCGGGCCGCGGCGGCCGGTCACCGGGCCGGTGAGGACGTCGACTCGGTCCTCGCCCGGCTGGCCGAGGCGCTCCGTCGCCCGGTCGGCCTGGTGACCGCCAACGCCGAGGTGACGGCCGGCGCGCTCGCGCTCTCCGCCGACGAGCAGGCTGCCCTGGGCGAGGGCCTGAGCGCGACGGCTGCACAGGTTCCTGCGCCGGTCGCCATCGACGTGCCGGGTTCGGATGCCCTGGTGGCGCATCCTGTTGCGGCGACCGGGGTGACCACCTGGCTGGCGTCCCGGACGCCGTCAGGTCTGACCGCCGAGCGACAGGCTGTCGAGGCGGCGCTGCGCATCGGCGCCGTATGGGTGGAGCAGCGTCTGGCGATGCTGCGGCTCACGCTCGAGCGCAGTGCGCGGCGACGCACCTCGCTGCTAGGAGAGCTTCTCCAGGGAGAACCCGGTCCGGGCACTCTGCGCCGCGCCTTGGACATCGGCTGGCGGCTCGACGGGTGGCACACCGGCGTCCGGATCGGGGTGTCCCCCGACGTGGACGTCGCGGGGCGTCGCGGCGACGTGGTGGCGGCGTTCGAGGAGGAAGGCCTGCACCCCGTGGTCGTGGAGCAGGGCGACGGATGGTCGGCGTGGCTCACGGCCGACAGTGCTCCGACGGCTCAGCAGGTGCAGGACGTCGCGTCCAGGGTCCGCCGCGTGCAGCGCCGCCTCGTGGGGTCCCTGGATCCGTACGTCGGGGTCGGCCGAGTCCACGCCGGGGCTGCCGGGATCGCGACGACGCTGGCGGAGGCCGGTGACGCGTCTCGCCTGGCGCAGTCGCGGGTGACCAGTGAACGGTTCGTGCACGTGGACCGGCTGGGTCTGGCGCAGCTTCTGTTGGCCTGGACGCGCACGGACACGTTCCAGCCGGCGGCGCGCAAGCTGCTCGAGCCGCTGCGGGCACAGCCGGGCGACCTCGTGCAGACCCTGGCGACGTTCCTGGACACGGAGTCTTCGGTGGCCCACGCGGCGGACATCCTCGGCGTCCATCGCAACACGGTGGCGGCGCGCGTGGCGCGAATCCGTGACGTGCTCGGCGTCGACCTGGACGACCCCGACGAGCGGCTGGCCCTTCACCTGGCCTGCCGCACGGAGCTGATGCTCCGACGCAGGGACTGGGCCCGGTGAGCGGTTCTTGATCGAGATGCCGCCCCGCACATGTTTGCTTAACGTGTTCTGGTCAGCACTCAGCGTGACCAGATGGGGGATTTCTTCGTGGGGGGACCGGACACCGGCACCAGCGGGGCCGCCGCGCGCCTGATCGGCCGCGCCGTCCTGCTGCTGCTCGCCGTCCTGGGCGCCGCCGTCACGGCCCTGGTGCTGAGTGCCGCGTCTGCTGAGGCTGCGCCGGTCCCTGACCTCGCGGGTGACCCGCCCGCGTCGGGTGTCGTGCTCGACGTCGTGGCGCCGGCGCGGGATGTCGTCGAGCCAGCTGTCGAGTCTGTGCTCGAGCCGGTGGAGCCGGTCGTCGAGGAGGCCGTGCGCCCGGTCGTCGAGCAGGCTGTCGAGCCGCTGGACCCAGTGCTCGCCCCCGCCGTCGAGGCCGTCGAGCCCGTGGTCGAGGCGGTGGCCGCGCCGGTCGCACCGGCGGCCGCCGTCGAGCGTGTCAGATGGTCTGTGTACGGGAGGTGCGTAGGAGGCTGGAGTGACGGTAGTGACTCCGCCTGGAAGGAGCACCGGAATGTCCACTTCGACCCACGACATCGACGCTGCGAGGACGAGGGCCGTGCCGGGTGAGCCGGCGGCGGCCAAGGACAACGAGCAGCGAGGGGGCCCGGCGGCCGCCTCGCGGGAGGAGCTGCTGGCCGGCCGGCTGGTGGACGCGGTCATCGACGGGTCGATGTTCGATGAGCTGATCGCCTCGGCGCGGGCCGGGACGCTGCGGCTGACCGGGCCCGGCGGGTTCTTGTCCGGGTTGATCAAGCGGGTGCTGGAGGCCGGGCTGGCGGTCGAGCTGACCGACCACCTGGGGTACGAGCGCGGCGACCCGGCCGGGCGGGGCGGGCCGAACTCCCGCAACGGGACCACGCCCAAGACGGTGACCAGCGAGGTCGGGCCGGTCCGGCTGGCCGTGCCGCGGGACCGGGCCGGCTCGTTCGCCCCGGCGCTGGTGCCCAAGGGCGCCCGCCGGATCGACCGCGGCCTGGACCAGATGATCGTCTCGCTGTACGCCGGCGGGATGACGGTGCGCGACATCGAGCACCACCTGGCCCGCACCCTGGGCGTGGAGGTCTCCCGGGAGACCATCTCCAAGATCACCGACGCGGTGCTCGAGGAGGTCAAGGCCTGGCAGGCCCGGCCGCTGGACCCGGTCTACCCGATCGTCTACATCGACGCCCTGGTGGTGAAGGTCCGCGACGGCGCGCACGTGGTGAACAAGGCCGCGCACCTGGTCGTCGGGGTGGACACCGACGGCGTCAAGCACGTGCTCGGGATCTGGGTGCAGTCCGCCGAGGGCGCCAAGTTCTGGGCCGGCGTGCTCGCCGACCTGGCCAACCGGGGCGTGCGGGACGTGCTGATCGCCTGCTGCGACGGGCTGGAGGGCCTGCCCGAGGCGATCGAGGCGACCTGGCCGCGCGCGGTGGTGCAGACCTGCGTGGTGCACCTGATCCGCGCCTCGATGCGCTACGTGTCCTACAGCGACCGCAAGGCCGCCACCGCGCTGCTGCGCGCGGTCTACACCGCCCCCACCGAGGAGGCCGCGCTGGACGCGCTGGGCACCTTCGCCGACTCCAACCTCGGCAAGCGCTACCCCGGCGCGGTCGCGGTCTGGGAACGGGCCTGGGAGCGGTTCACCCCGTTCCTGGCCTTCCCCCCGGAGGTCCGGAAGATCATCTACACCACGAACGCGATCGAGTCGCTGAACTACCAGCTCCGCAAGATCATCAAGAACCGGGGGCACTTCCCCTCCGACGACGCCGTGGTCAAGCTGCTCTGGCTGGCCATCGGCGACATCGAGGACAAACGCGCCCGCGACCGCGCCAAGGAACGAGGCAAGCCGGCCAACCAGCGCACCGCCCCCGGCCACCTCGTCGAGGGAGCCGTCGTCCAAGGCTGGAAACAAGCCCTGAACGCGCTCACCATCGCCTACCCCGGGCGCCTGCCCGACCACCTCAACTGACCTGTCCCAGAGCAACTCTCACACACAGAACACTTGACAAGCCCCCGCCGTCAGCGACGTAGCCGCGCCGACGACCACAGCGATCCCGGTGGCGGCCCCTGCGGCGGCCGAGCCGGCTGCACCGTCGCTCAGCCAGACCATCATCGTGGGCAGCGGCACGACGGAGTTCGTTGTCCCGGTTGCTCCGGCGTCGCCTCACATGCCTCCCGCTCCCGCAACGGCAGCCGGCACCTCGGCCGTCTCCGGGACCGGGAACCGCAGTCCGGTCGACTCCGCTGCGCAGTTGGGTGCGGCTGCACTGGCAGCCGCGGTCGCTGTCTCGCCGAGCGTCGAGCCTCTTGTGATCGCAGGACTGCCCGGCGGACGCCCGCCGGTCTCCCCTGACTGACAGCTCCCCAGGTACCTGACGTCATCCGCCGGCGGGGTCGCGCCCAGCGCTGATCGGCCGGCACCCACAGGTTCGAAATGGAGTTTCAGTCATGCACGCCTTCGTACGTAGAACCCTGCAAGTGGTCACCCTGAGCGGGGGACTCTTCCTCGCCGGGGCGGCCGCAGCGTCCGCCGACACCGTGCTGGACGCCGAAGCCAGCGCCAGCGACGGAGTCACGGCGACCGTCGAGGCCATCAGCACCGACGCGACGACGTCTGACCTGGCGGGCACCGCCGACGCGACCGTTGGTGCCGACAGCGCCGACGCCACCGTCCTGCTGGGCAGCACCGACGCCGGTGGTGAGACCACCGCCGGCACCGCGGACGCCACGGTGAACGGCGCCGACGAGACGGCCGACGCCACGCTCGTCCTCGGCAGCACCGACGCCGGCGGCGACACCACCACTGGCACCGCCGACGCAACCGTGGGTGCTGACAGCGCGGACGCCTCGCTCGTCCTCGGCAACACCGAGGGCAGCGCACCGACGGACTCTGGAACCGGCGAGGCTGGCACGTCGACTGGCGACACCGCCGTCCTGAGCAGTGGTGTGACCGCCGGTGAGACCGGGTTCGCGGCAGGAGGCGGCCTGGCGCAGGCGCCGACCACCGTGCTGAGCGCTCGGGCGATGCCCACGTCGGCCGAGACCTCCGGGGCGCTGCAGGCGGGAGCCCTCGCGCGGACCGGCGCTGATGCCGCCGTCACCGCCCTGATGGGGCTGCTGCTCCTGGTCGCGGGGGCGGCCCTCATGGCGGGACGCCGCCAGCACCGGCACGCGCGTCGGTAGTTCGTGCGGACGCAGCACTGCCGGTCCCCGCTTGGGGACCGGCAGTGCGGGCACCGGTCGTGGCGCCGGTGATCAGCGGCCGGTGAGGTAGCCCGTCACGCTGCCGCTGAAGGTGACGACCGTTCCGGCCGGCAGGCCGAGCTCTGGGTCATCTTCCTCGAGCGTGAACGTCTCCTCGAAGGTGCAGGTGATGGTCTCCCGCGGGTTACGGGCCTCGACGTTCCCGCCGCCCTTGGATGAGCCGGGGAACGTGTCGGTGACCGGGCCACCCCCCGGCGGCACGGCCGTGAACGTGAAGTCTCCGAAGCTGATCGGGACGAGAACCTGGTTGGAGCCAACGACGCGGCCCGGCGTGAACTCACCCATCCCGTTGACGACGACGTCGAGGGTCTCCCCGTTGTCGCAGACGAGTGGAATCACCTCTCGCTCGGGCGGAGCCGCGGTCGCCGCAGAGGCGCCGCTCAGGACGAGCGCTCCGGCGAGCACAGCGATGACGGTCTTCCTGCGCATGATCTCCCCCTCCTGCCCGGCCCTGTGCCGGGCGGCTCGTCGAGTGAAGCAAGCCTGGCTCGGCCGACGTACCGGGATTCGGGAAAGAGAGGCTATTCGTCACTGTGTGTTTACATCCGACTTCGAGGGGTAACTGACTCGATGTCCGATTGGTCCAGGCCTGAGAGGAGAGCGACATGAAGCGCACAGGTATTGCCATTCTCGCCGCCCTCGCCCTCGGACTGGCGCCCGCCACGGCGGCGGGCGCCGGAACCGCTCCTGGCCTGCGCGGCTACGAGGGACAGCCGGGTCACCAGGGCGGTCCGAACGGCCACCACGGTGGCCACCAGTCGACCGGCCTTCAGGGATACGAGGGCCAGCCGGGCAACCAGGGCGGCTGAGCAGCTTCGCCCGGTGCTGCCGGTGCCCAACGGGGGGACCGGCAGCACCGAGCGACCGAAGGCCTCGACTCTGCAAACATGCAATTCAGCATGTCGGGCAGGACGTAGGAAACCGCCACGCTTCGCGCGTGATGAACGGAACGGCCGGCTGTGGACGACGCCCGCGGGCAGCGGTCGCTAGCCGTCAAGATGGACTCACGAAGCCATCGCAGTTGACGGAGCGGCGGAGAGTGCGACCATGACGATCGAGGAGTCTGAGCGTCACCTGCTCCACGAGCGGGCGGCGCAGGCAATGGGAGTGGAGGCTGCCGCCGTCCTGATGAGCCACCTGCCGCCCGCCGGATGGGCCGAGCTGGCCCGGCGTTCCGACGTCGAGCACGAGACGGCCTTGCTGCGCGCCGACCTGGCGACGGCTCGTGCGGAGACCTCAGCCGAGAGCAGCCGTGTCGGCTCGGAGATCCGTACTGAGCTCGGCGCTGTGCGCACCGAGCTCAAAGACGACATGGCTATCCTGCGCACCGAGCTCAAGGACGACATGGCTATCCTGCGCACCGAGCTCAAAGGCGAGATGGCCAGCCTGCGCACCGAGCTCAAGGGCGAGATGGCCAGCCTGCGCACCGAGCTCAAAGGCGAGATGGTGACCCAGACGCGGTGGATGATCAGCGTCCTGACAGTGCTCGCGACTGTCTTCACTGCGGCCAACGTGCTGACGTGAACCCCGCAGAGCGCTGCGCTCAGTACGCGCCGCGGCTGCTCACGACGGCACGCAGCGTCTTGGCCAGGATCAGCAGGTCCTCGGTGATCGACCAGTTCTCGACGTAGAACAGGTCGAGACGCACGCTGTCCTCCCACGACAGGTCGGACCGGCCGCTCACCTGCCACAGCCCCGTCATGCCGGGACGCACGAGCAGGCGCCGCGCCACGCGCGCCTCGTAGGTCGCCACCTCGTGCGGCAGCGGCGGCCGGGGGCCGACCAGGCTCATCGTGCGGTTCAGCACGTTGAAGAGCTGCGGCAGCTCGTCGAGGCTGTACCGGCGCAGCACCCTGCCGACCCGGGTCACCCGCGGGTCGTCGCGCATCTTGAACAGCGGGCCGGCCGCCTCGTTGGTGGCCGTCAGCTCGGCCAGCCGCTTGTCGGCGTCCACCACCATGCTCCGGAACTTGAGCATGTCGAAAGGCTCACCGTTGAGGCCGATCCGGCGCTGGCGGTAGATCACGGGCCCCGGGTCCGTGAATCGCACCAGCAGCGCGATCGTGATCAGCAGCGGGCTCAGCACCACGATGCAGGCCGACGCGACGACGAGGTCGAACAGCGTCTTGCCCACCTTGTTGGCGCCGACGTAGCGCGGGGCCTCGACGTGCAGGAGCGCGAGCCCGCCGACTGGGCGCGTGTGCACTCGCGGACCGGCGCCCT
>JBMOMI010000099.1:0-4143 GCA_049325235.1 Actinomycetota bacterium
AGCGCCGCCACCGACCTCACCCGCCTCCACCAGCAGCTCAACCCAGCCCCACCGCCCGACCCCGGCCCGCCACCGTTCTGAGGCTGACCTTCGCCTCTGACGCCGCCGGCCCGGTGACGGGATGCTTCGGCCATGCCGACGCTGACGTTCCTCGGCGGCACTGGCACCGTGACCGGAAGCCGGTTCCTCGTCGAGCACGGCAGCCGGCGGCTGCTCGTGGAGTGCGGCCTGTACCAAGGGCTTCGAGACCTGCGCCGGCAGAACTGGCAACCGTTCGGCGTCGACGCCTCCTCACTCGACGCGGTCGTGATCACGCACGCCCACCTCGACCACTCCGGCTACCTGCCCCGGCTCGTCAAGGAGGGCTTCAGCGGCCCGGTGCTCTGCACACCGGACACCGCCGAGCTCATCGCGATCGTGCTGCGGGACAGCGCCCACCTGCAGGAGGAGGACGCCGCCTACGCCCAGCGCACCGGCTACTCCAAGCACCGGCCTCCGCTGCCGCTGTACGACAGCGCGGACGCCGAGAAGGCCATCGCGCTGCTGTCGCCGGTCCCGTTCGGCCAGCACGCCCAGGTGGACGGCGGCAGCGTCGTCCTGCGCCCGGCCGGGCACATCCTCGGCTCGGCCACCGCGCTCGTGGAGGTCGGCGGCCGGCGCGTGCTGTTCAGCGGCGACCTCGGGCGACCCACCCATCCCCTGCTGCGCCCACCGGCCGCGCCCCCCGCGACCGACGCCGTCGTCGTGGAGTCGACGTACGGGAACCGGACCCACCCGCCGGCCGACCTCCTCGTGCTGGCCGACGCCGTGCGCCGCACGGTGCGCCGTGGGGGCGTCGTCCTCGTGCCGGCATTCGCGGTCGACCGCACGGAGGTCGTCCTGGTGGCCCTGGACCGGCTCCGTCAGGCAGGCGACATCCCGGCGGTGCCGGTCTTCGTCGACAGCCCGATGGCGCTGGAGTCGCTGCGCGTCTACCGCCGCGCGCTGCGCGAGGGACGGCCCGACGTGCGCCCGGACGTGCGGGGTGCCCTCGACCTCGGCGACGTCCTCGAGGTGCGTTCTGCGGAGGAGTCGGCCGAGCTCAACGAGCCGCGCTTCCCGTGCATCGTCGTCTCCGCGTCCGGCATGGGGACCGGTGGCCGGGTCGTCCACCACCTCCGGCACCAGCTACCGGACTCACGGAACACGGTGGTCCTGACCTGCTGGACGGCGCACGCCAGCTGAAGATGCACGGCCGCTACGTGCCCGTCCGCGCCGAGGTGGTCGACGTCCCCGACTTCACCTGCCATGCGGACGCCGACGAGCTGGTCGCGTGGCTGCGCCGCGTTCCCCCGTCGCCGGACGCCGTGTACGTCGTCCACGGCGAACCCGACGCCTCCGCGGCCCTAGGCGAGCGGATCACCGACGAGCTCGGCCACCTGGCCGTTGTCCCCCGCAGCGGCGAGGTGGTCAGGATCTGACCTACTGGCCGCGGCCGGACAACGCGTCGCGCACCCGGTCGACCAGCCCCACCAGCGGCCCGACCGTCGCGTGCGCGATCGGGCTGTTCGGCGTCGACGGGTGCGGGTGCGTGGGAGCGAGCTTCTTCAGCGTGCGAGCCCGGTCCCCCAATGTCCTGAGCTCCTCGGCGTCCACCGCGTCCCTCAGCCGCGGCATGAGGTCGGTCTCCTCCTCCTCGATGTGACTGCGGACGCTGCGCATCCACATCCGCACCTCGGTGACGTAGGCCTGGCTGCCCGGCTCGAGCCTCTCCAGCTCCTTCATCATCCGCTCGACCTCGGCATGGTCCTTCTTCTCGTGGTCGGCGAGCTGCTTGCCGTCGGGCAGCACCCGCTCCGCGAGCGGGTAGAGCAGCGTCTCCTCCACGACCGAGTGCCGCACCAGCTCGGTGATGGTGGCCTCGACGAGCCGCTGCCCCTCGTCGGCGGTCATGCCGGCCTCGAGCCGGGTGAAGGCGTCCTCGACCTCGCGGTGGTCGGCGATCAGCTCGTCGATGAGGTCGGCGTTCTCGTCGTGGGCCACAGTCGTCTCCCGTCGTGGTGGCGTGGTGCTCAGTCTCCGGGGTCACGTACGCCTCGCAACCCGAACGCCACGTACGCTCGCCCGGTGCCGACCCGCGCCACCACCGATGACGGCCTGACAGGTCTGTCGGGCTTCGTGGCCGACGTCATCGCGGCACTCGGCGCCTGGGGCGTCGGCCTGCTCACGCTGGTGGAGACGGTGTTCCCGCCCATCCCGTCGGAAGTCGTCCTGCCCCTCGCCGGGTTCCTCGGTGAGCGGGGCCGGATGCCCCTGACGGCCGTGCTCGTCGCCGCCACCGCGGGATCGGTGCTCGGCGCGCTCGTCCTCTACGTCCTCGGCGCGAGGCTGGGCCCCGTCCGCTCCGCGCGGCTGCTGAGCCGCCTGCCGCTGATGGAGGAGTCCGACGTCCACCGGGCGGAGGACTGGTTCATCCGCCACGGCCGCTCGGCAGTGCTCTTCGGCCGCCTCGTGCCCGGCGTCCGGAGCCTGATCTCCCTGCCGGCCGGGACGACGCGGATGCCGATGGCGACCTTCCTTCTCTTCACGACAGCCGGCAGCGCCGTGTGGAACACCGTGCTCATCGGCGCGGGCGCCGCGTTGGGGACGCAGTGGGACCGCGTCCAGCGCTACGCAGACGTGCTCGACCGGGTCGTCGTCGTCCTGCTCGCGCTGCTGGTGCTCTGGGCCGTCGGTCGGCGGCTGCGGCATCGGCGGCAGGCGCGCCGTTGAGGGCCTGTCACGTCAACGGCGGCCGCGGTGGCTCGGGGATGGTGACGCCCGCGGGCGGGTGCCCGTGCCGCTTGCAGTACCACTCGACGTAGGCAGCGACGGCGGTCGGCAGCGTCATGAAGATCCGGTCCTCCCCCACCCGCTCGAGGAAGTCCGAGCCCTCCAGCTGGCTGCGGAGGTCCTGCTTGACCCGAGCCATCGCGAAGACGATGCCGCGCCGGGCCAGCTCTGCGCGCAGCTCCTCCAGCGCGTCGACCGACGTCAGGTCCACCTCGACGTTGGCCTCGCTGTTGAGCACGAACCACTCCACCGGCGCGGGCACCGTCTCGACCGCAGCCAGCGCCCGCCGCCTGAAGTCCTCGGCGTTGGCGAAGAACAGCGGTGAGTCGTAGCGGTACACGACCAGTCCCGGGACCTGCCGAGCGGTCGGGTAGTCGTCCACGTCGTGCATTCCCGCCACGCCGGGGGCGTACCCGAGCACGGCGTCGTGCGGCCGCGCCACGCGGCGCAGCAGGTCCAGCACCGACAGGGCGACGGCGACGGCGATGCCGTAGAGGATGTCGAGCGCGAGGACGCTGGCCGTCGTCGCCAGCGCCAGCACCAGCTCACTGCGGCGGAAGCGCGCCAGCCGGCGGAACTCGGTCACGTCGACCAGCCGCAGCGCGGCGAACACGACGATCGCGCCGAGCGCGGCGGAGGGGAACAGCGCGAGCACCGGCCGCAGGAACAGCAGGGTCACGAGCACCGTGGCCAGCGCCACGAGGGAGTACAGCTGGCTGCGGCTGCCGAGAGCGTCGCCGATGACCGTGCGGCTCGCGCCGCTGCTCACCGGCATCCCCTGGGTGAGCCCCGCTGCCACGTTCGCCGTGCCGAGAGCGAGGAGCTCGCTGTTCGCGTCGATCTCGTACCGGTTGCGCACCGCGAAGGCCCGCGCGGTCAGCACGTTGTCGCTGAACGCCACGATCGCGATGCCGACGGCCGGCAGCGCCAGGGCTGCGACGTCCTCGGGTGTCACCTCCGGCACCTGCGGCGCCGGCAGCCCGCCCGGGATGTCGCCGACCACGGCGATCCCCGCGCGCTGCAGGCCCCACAGCGCCACGACGGCCGTCGCCAGGAGCATCCCGACGAGCGGGACCGGCGCGGTGGGGAAGCGGCGGGCCGCCAGGAGAAGGAACACCAGGACGCCGGCACCCAGGGCCAGCGTCGGCCCCCTGGCGTCCCCGACGTTCCCGACGAACGAACTGGCCTGTCCGAGAATGGACTCGCCCCCGACGGGCACGCCGGTCACCTTCTCCAGCTGACCCACGATCATCATCACCGCCACGCCGGCCATGTAGCCGGTGAGCACCGGCTTGGACAGCAGCTCGGCGAGGAACCCGAGCCGGACCAGGC
>JBMOMI010000099.1:4243-10267 GCA_049325235.1 Actinomycetota bacterium
CCCCCGACGGGCACGCCGGTCACCTTCTCCAGCTGACCCACGATCATCATCACCGCCACGCCGGCCATGTAGCCGGTGAGCACCGGCTTGGACAGCAGCTCGGCGAGGAACCCGAGCCGGACCAGGCGCCCCAGCAGGCACAGGACACCGACCAGCAGGCCGAGCAGGGCGGCGAGCGCTGCGTACCGGGACGGGTCGCCGGCCGCGACCGGCGCGATGGCGACGGCGGTGAGCAGGGCCGTCGTGGACTCCGGCCCCACCGACAGCTGCGGTGACGAGCCGAGCACCGCGTAGACGACGAGCGGCCCGAGCACCGCCCACAGGCCGACCACCGGTGGGAGCCCGGCGAGCTCGGCATAGGCCATCACCTGCGGCACGAGGTAGGCCGCGACCGTCACCCCGGCGAGGACGTCCCGCCGCAGCCACCCCCTCCGGTACCCCGACAGGTGCGCCAGGCCCGGCGCCAGCCCCCCTGCTCTCATCGGACCAGCGCCACCGCGACCGCGAAGTAGATGAGCAGGGACAGCAGGTCCTGGACGACGGTCGCCAGCGGCCCGCTGCCGAACGCAGGGTCCCGGCCCAGCCGGTCCATCAGCCAGGGCAGGCTCATCGCCACGACGGTGGCGACGCTGCAGGCTGCGACCAGCGCGACGCTGACGGCGAGCGCGAGGTCGGCCGCACCGAACGCCAGCCACACCACCGGGAACGTCACGGCCGCGAGCATCATCCCGACGACGAGCCCGGTCAACGACTCCAGCCGGTACACGCGCCGCACCCCGACCCCCACCGACAGCCCACGGATGACGAGAGCCTCCGTCTGCGTGCCGACCGCGTCGGCCATGTACACGACGCCGGGGACGAAGAAGGCCAGCCGGACGTCGTCCGTCAGCTCGGCCTCGTACCCCCGGACCAGCCACGCGGCGCCGGCCGTGGACGCCAGGACGCCGCCGAGACCTGCCAGGTCCTCGTCGTGCTCCGCGAGCAGGACGGCGAGCAGCCGGCTCGGGCGCACGAGTCCGCGGAAGGTGCCGCTGGAGTCCACGACCGCCAAGCTGGACTCGCCGTGCCGCACCGCCTTCCACGCGGCCTTCTCCTGGTCGAGCCCGGGGGCCACGACGGGCGGGTCGGCGTCCATGAGACTGGCGACGAGCGTGTCGTCGGGCGCGGCGAGCACCCGCTCCACGGGCAGCAGCCCGACGAGCCGGCGACCCCCGTCGACGCAGACGGCGACGTCCACCACCGACGCGAAGCGACGCGTGAGCAGCAGCCCCCGGACCGACGCCGCGGTGTCGTCCGGTGAGCACACCGGGACGTCCGCCGTGAGGTGCTCCTCGATGGAGCCCGGCAGCAGCGCGGGCTCGACGGTGGCCGTCACCTGCGCACTCTGGCACCGGCCCGCCGGGCCCGCTCAGGGGCGAAGGTCACGCGACCCGGCACGCCCCGGCCCGGCACGCCCTGGCTCAGTGCGCTGCCGAGGACGACGACGACCGCACCGACCGGCTGGTGCCACGCCAGCCGCTCGCCGCGCAGCGCGACGCCGAGGGTCACCCCGACGACCGGCGTCAGATAGGTGACCGTGGACGCGGCGGTGGCTCCCCACGCCGAGACGACGCCGGTGTTCCACACGTAGGCGAGCCCGGTGCCCAGCCGCTCGGCGGGCAGCGCCGCCAGCGCGACCGCCGCGGTCATCAGCGGCGTCGTCGCGTTGTAGATGCTGGCCAGGCCGGATGGCAGGTACTGCTGTGCCCGGGCGAACAGCGAGAACGGGAGGACGCACAGCAGCACGCCGACCACGGCGAGGTGGCCGTAGAGCGCCGGGTCCCGCGGGAGCGGGCGCCGCGAGACGGCGACGACGGCGGCGAGCGTCGCGGCGCCGGCGAGCAGCCGGCCGACGACGACCTGGCCGGGTGTCAGGGAATCCAGGCCCTGCGCCACGAGGAGGAAGCTCGACCCCAACGCGGAAGGCCGTTCCGCTGTGAGGGTCCGGCGGCGGGTGCGACAGTGGTCACGTGCCGGACCTCGACGACTCCGCCCGGCGGCTCATCGAGTCCGGGGCGCTCGGCCATCTCGTGACCGTCGGTCCGGACGGCGGACCGCAGGTCTCCGTGGTGTGGGTGGGCCTGGACGGCGACGAGCTCGTCACCGCCCACCTCGACGGGCGGCAGCGCAAGCTGCGGAACATCCGCCGCGACCCGCGGGTCGCGGTGTCGTTCGAGGGCCGCAGCAGCAACGAGATCGGGATGCGTCACTGCCTCGTCGTGCACGGGACGGCGCGCATCACCGAGGGCGGTGCGCCGGAGCTGCTGCACCGGCTCGCGCAGGTCTACGTGGGTCCGGGAACGGTCTTCCCGCCGTTCCCGTACCCGCCGCCGGGGTTCGTCGTGCACATCACCGTGACCCGCGTCGGCGGCGTCGGCCCCTGGACGCCCTGACCGGCCCGGGCGGTCAGCTGATGATCGCCCCCACCGCGATGAACGCGGTGGACAGCACGACCAGCAGCCCCAGCAAGGGCAGCACGAACCTCAGGTACCGGTCGTAGCGGACCTTGGCCAGGGCGAGCCCACCCATCACCACCGCCGAGGTGGGGGTGATGAGGTTCACCACGCCGGAGGCGGACTGGAAGGCGGTCACCACCATCGCCCGGGAGACCCCGGCGAAGTCAGCGAGCGGCGCGAGGATCGGCATCGCCAGGGTCGCGTGCCCGGACGTGGACGGCACCAGGAACGCCAGCGGGATGTTGATGACGAACATCAGGGCGCCGAAGACGCCGGAGGCGGTGTCCTCGACGACGCTCTCCATCGAGTTGAGGATCGTGTCCGTGATCTCCGAGTTGTTCATGATCACGGTCACGCCGCCGGCGAGCACGATGATGAGTCCGACGCCGATGAAGTCGCCGGCCCCGCGGACGACGGTGTCGGTGATGCCCTTCTCCCCCAGCCCCCCGAGAGCCCCACGACGAGCGACATCACGACGAAGAGGGCGGCGAGCTCGGGGAAGTACCAGTCCAGCTGCCAGCCGTAGCTGTCCGCGTCCGGGCCGGAGACCACCTGCGCCCACGGGACGATCGCGAAGATCATGAACGCGAACGTGAAGGCCACGACGGCAGCCCTCCAGACCTGGAAGGACCACGATGGCCCTGCACGTCGACTCGGAGGTGGGACGGCTGAAGCAGGCGATCCTGCACCGGCCGGACCTCGAGCTCAAACGACTCACACCGTCGAACAAGGACGACTACCTCTTCGACGACGTGCTGTGGGTCAAACGGGCCAAGCAAGAGCACGACGCCTTCGCCGAGTCGCTGCGCGACCTCGGGGTGAAGGTGCACCTGCTGGAGGTGCTGCTGCGCGAGACGGTCGCGATTCCGGAGGCCCGGGCCTACGTCCTCGAGCACTCGCTGGACGAGCTCGTGTACGGCCCGATGGCACTGGACGCGCTGCACGCCTGCTTCTCCGGCATGGACGACGAGACGCTGGTCGAGTACCTGATCGGGGGCATCACGAAACGCGAGCTGCTGGAACGGGTCGAGGAGCCCAAGTCGGTCGTCGTCCATGCTCTGGACATGGAGGACATGGTCCTGCCGCCCCTGCCCAACCACATGTTCACCCGCGACACCTCGGCGTGGGTCTACGACGGCGTCTCGATCAACTCGATGCGCAAGCGCGCCCGGATGCGGGAGACCATCCACTACGAGGCGATCTACCGTTGGCACCCGGCGTTCGCGGGCGGCGGCTTCCACACGTGGGCACCGGGCTCGGCCAACGGCCCGGCGACCACCGAGGGGGGCGACATCCTCGTGCTCGGACGGGGCGCCGTCCTCGTGGGGATGAGCGAGCGGACGACGCCGCAGGGCGTCGAGCGTCTCGCGCAGCGGCTGTTCGCGAAGGGCTCGGCGCGGCGGATCGTGGCCCTGTCCATGCCGAAACGTCGTGCCTTCATGCACCTCGACACGGTGATGACGATGGTCACCGAGGACACGTTCACGAAGTACGCCGGACTCGGGATGCTCCCCTCGTACACGATCGAGCCGGGCGAGACGGAGAAGGAGCTGCGGATCACGGCGCACCCGGCGGAAGGCATGCACGCCGCGATCGCCGAGGCGCTCGGGCTGGACGCCATCAACGTCCTGATCCCGACGCAGGACGTGCACGCGGCCGAGCGCGAGCAGTGGGACGACGGCTGTAACGTCCTCGCCGTCAGCCCCGGTGTCGTCGTCGCCTACGAGCGGAACGTCACCACGAACACCCACCTGAGGAAGAACGGCATCGAGGTAGTGACCATCGCTGGCAGCGAGCTCGGCCGCGGACGCGGCGGGCCGCGCTGCATGACCTGCCCCATCGAACGCGAGGCGATCTGAGGACATGGCCTTCAACCTGCGCAACCGGAGCTTCGTCAAGGAGCTCGACGTCACGCCGACCGAGTGGAAGCACCTGCTGGACCTCGCGGCGTCCCTCAAGGCGGCGAAGTACGCCGGCACCGAGCAGCCCCGGTTGGTCGGCAAGAACATCGCACTGATCTTCGAGAAGACGTCGACCCGGACGCGGTGCGCATTCGAGGTCGCGGCGTTCGACCAGGGGGCCCGCGTGACCTACCTGGACCCGTCGGGGTCGCAGATCGGGCACAAGGAGTCGATGAAGGACACGGCGCGCGTGCTCGGCCGCATGTACGACGGCATCGAGTACCGCGGCTCCAGCCAGGAGCACGTCGAGACGCTGGCTCGGTTCGCCGGCGTCCCCGTGTGGAACGGGCTGACCGACGACTGGCACCCGACGCAGACGCTCTGCGACATGTTGACGATGCGCGAGCACTGCGGGAAGCCGGACTCCGAGATCGCCTTCGCCTACCTCGGCGACGCGCGCAACAACGTCGGGAACTCGCTGCTGGTCGCCGGCGCGATGATGGGGATGGACGTGCGGATCGTGGCGCCGCGGCAGCAGTGGAACCACGACGAGGTGGTGGCGAAGGCCAAGGCGATCGCGGCGGCCACGGGCGCACGGATCACCCACACCGAGGACGTCGAGACCGGCGTCGCAGGCGTCGACGTCCTCTACACCGACGTGTGGGTGTCGATGGGCGAGCCCAAGGAGATCTGGGACGAGCGCATCGGGCTGCTGAAGCCGTACCAGGTGAACATGGCGGTGGTGCAGGCCACCGGGAACCCGGGCGTGAAGTTCATGCACTGCCTGCCGGCGTTCCACGACCGGAACACCACCGTCGGTGAGGAGCTCTACCAGCGCACCGGCCTGGAGTCCCTCGAGGTGACCGACGAGGTCTTCGAGTCTGAGCACTCGATCGTGTTCGACCAGGCGGAGAACCGGATGCACACCATCAAGGCGGTTCTCGTCGCGACGCTGGGCGCGTGAGACGTGCGGATCGTCGTCGCCCTCGGGGGCAACGCGCTGCTGCGGCGCGGGCAGAAGCCGGACGCCGACGTCCAGGAGGCGAACGTCGCAACCGCGGTCGCGGCGCTGGCGCCGCTGGCCGAGCAGCACGAGCTCGTCGTCACCCACGGGAACGGCCCACAGGTCGGCGTGCTGGCGCTGCAGAGCGCCTCGGACCCCAACCTGACGACGCCGTACCCGTTCGACGTCCTCGGCGCGCAGACCCAGGGGATGATCGGCTACTGGCTGCTGCAGGCGATGCAGAACGCGCTGCCGGGGCGACAGGTCGCGGCGATCATCAACCAGACGCTGGTCGAGGCGAACGACCCGGCCTTCGGCAACCCGACCAAGTTCGTCGGCGAGGTGTACAGCGAGTCGGAGGCCCGTGAGCTCGAGCGCAGGCGCGGCTGGACCATGAAGCCGGACGGCGACCACTGGCGTCGCGTGGTCGGCTCCCCCAAGCCGCAGCGGGTCGTCGAGACGCGGCTGATCCGGCTGCTGCTGAACAGCGGGGCGATCGTGGTGTGCGCGGGCGGCGGTGGCGTCCCGGTGATCCGCAACGAGCAGGGTCACCTCGAAGGCGTCGAGGCCGTCGTCGACAAGGACCTCACCAGCGCGGTGCTCGCCGAGGCCCTGGAGGCCGACG
>JBMOMI010000100.1:0-10256 GCA_049325235.1 Actinomycetota bacterium
GTCGGGGCCGCAGGGCGAGCGCGGGCCGGCCGGTGAGAAGGGTGAGCCCGGCGAGGTCTACGTGCTGCCCTGGGTCAACTACGTCGGGATGGCCGAGGACGGCACCGCGACCTTCGAGGTCTGGGCGGGCGGGGGACCGGAAAGCATCCTGAAGAGCGGGCCGGTGACCAACCCGGACGACTCCGAGGAGCCGGTGACGCTCGGCGACGTGGCGCCGATGTCCTGGATCCAGGTGCTCGCCTTCGACGAGGACACCGCGATCGTCAAGCTCGGCGACTCCCGGGCCGTCGTCGTCCTCAAGGACAGCCCGGCGCAGCTCTTCTGATCTCCGGGGAGCAAGATCCTTTGCTGCGTTCGGACCGACACGCCGGTCAGCGTGTCCGGCCGAACGCAGCAAAGGATCAGCGTGTCCCTCGACCCAGTTGCGAGGCGTCGGGCGGAGTAGTCTTGGTCCAAGCCGAGCCCGCATCGGGAGGTGCGAAATCGTGGCGCGTCGTGTCGTGAGTAGAAGAGCCGTGAAGCGGGCAGCGGTCGAGTCGACCAAGGCCTCGGCTCAGCTCGAGCGCCGCGCCGTGCCTTCCGGATTCGTCCGCTCAGAGCGAGTCGAGCGATACCTGGCCAAGCGTCGCCAGCGGGCCTGATGTCCCTCACTCCGGGCTACGGCGAGACGCCGGTCCCGGACGACGAGCTGGACGCGCTGCTCCCGCCCGTGCGGGACCTTCTCGGGGAGCGCATCGCCAAAGCGGCCGTCTATGACCTGGAACAGGCTCTTCAAGAGCAAGTCACCGAAGAGCTGCTGACCGCTGTGCTCACCGGCGACCTGGCCCTGCAACGGGCGCACGACTCGCTACTCGCTGACCTTTGACCTCCAGGATCCGGACGGCGTGCGACGGCTGTGACATTCCCCCGAACGGGTGAATTCGCCCCGTGAGCATCACCCGTTCTGCCAGCGCTTCGTTGCACCGGTTGTGACTCCAAGTAGCCGAACGCCCGATGGTGTGGTCTGCTTGGTGACAGCAAGTCACAACAAGTCGGGACGCGACGAAGCCGACGGGGGAGAGCGGTCACCCTCCCGTTAAGGGGACCCCTCGGTGGAGCGAGTGGTGAGACCGGCCCCTGAGCCATGGGGGTCTCCATGACGAGTGTGCGATCACACTCCAGGCACGTGCTGCTGGCGCTCACGAGCGTGCTGGCCGTCCTCCTGTGGGCAGCCGCCCCGGCGATGGCCGGCGGCAACGGCAAGGCCGACGCACCAGGGCAGCAGAAGAAGGCGGCGGCCGAGCAGTCGCAGGGCGACTCGAACGGCGGCAAGGACAAGGTCGTCTCCGGTGAGAGCGGGCAGCCGCAGCCACCGTCGAACGCGGACATGAACCCCGGCGGCGCCAACAATGGCGGCGACTGCGACCCGTACTGCTCGACCCGCGACGGCACCCCGTCGGGCAACGGGCAGGGCAAGAACGGGATCGAGGCCGGGTCCAAGGGCCGCGCCGACAACAAGACGCCTCCCGGCCAGCAGCCCGGGCCGGAGGACCGCAACAACGGCTACGAGTGCGACGGCAACAACGGCATCGCCAAGGGCAACCCGGCGCACACCGGGTGCACGACCTCCGGTGGCGGGGAGAACCCGCCTCCTCCGCCGGGTGGCGGGGAGAACCCGCCGCCTCCGCCTCCGCCGGGTGGTGGTGAGAACCCGCCGCCTCCGCCTGGTGGCGAGCAGCCCGGCGGCCAGCAGCCGCCGAGCGAGCAGCCGCCGTCCGAGACGAAGGTCTTGAGCAACAAGGTCACGGCGCCGCAGACCGCGCCGAAGGTGGCGCCGAAGGCCGCGCCCGAGACCGCCGTGCTCGGCACCAAGATCACGGCCGCGGAGTCGGCGTGGACCGGATGGGACGACATCCTCCCGCGCACCGGCAGCGGCGTGCTGGAGGCCGTGCTGG
Source organism: Actinomycetota bacterium (assembly GCA_049325235.1). GTDB lineage: Bacteria > Actinomycetota > Actinomycetes > Actinomycetales > SCSIO-59966 > SCSIO-59966. The sequence goes on from JBMOMI010000100.1 coordinate 1,935, forward strand.
CCGGCGTCCTGCTCCTGCTGGCCGGTGCCGCCACGCTCCTGGTGACCCGCCGGAGGCGTGCCAGCTGAGGTCGGTTCGGACAGCGCTGCGGGGACGTCCACGGGCTGGGCGTCCCCGCAGCCGCGCCGGAGCGGCGTGACACCATCGGCCCATGCTGCGCTGGCTGACCGCGGGGGAGTCCCACGGCCCCGCCCTGGTGGGCGTCCTCGAGGGCCTGCCCGCCGCCGTCCCTGTCACCACGGACGACGTCCAGGCCGCCCTCACCCGACGCCGGCTGGGCTACGGGCGCGGGGCGCGGATGTCGTTCGAGCAGGACGCCGTCCGCTTCCTCGGCGGAGTCCGGCACGGCCGGACGATGGGCGGCCCGGTCGCGATCGAGGTCGGCAACACCGAGTGGCCCAAGTGGCAGACGGTGATGTCCGCCGACCCGGTGCCGGACGACGTCCTGGCGGGCCAAGCGAGAAACGCTTCGCTGACCCGCCCACGCCCCGGGCACGCCGACCTCGTCGGCATGCAGAAGTACGGATTCGACGACGCCAGACCGGTTCTCGAGCGGGCCAGCGCCCGCGAGACCGCCGCCCGGGTCGCCCTCGGTGCCGTGGCGGCCGCGTTCCTGCGGGAGGCCCTCGACGTCCGGCTCGTCAGCCACACGGTCGCGATCGGCCCCGTCGGCGTCCCGGACGACGCCGACCTTCCCCGGGCCGACGACGTCCAGGCGCTGGACGACGACCCGGTGCGCTGCCACCACAAGCCCACCAGCGAAGCCATGGTCGCGGAGATCGACGCCTGCCGGAAGGCCGGCGACACGCTCGGTGGGGTCGTCGAGGTGCTGGCCTACGGCCTGCCGCCCGGCCTCGGCAGCCACGTGCACTGGGACCGCCGGCTCGACTCGCGTCTCGCCGGAGCGCTGATGGGCATCCAGGCCATCAAGGGGGTCGAGATCGGGGACGGGTTCCGCACCGCCACGCGGCGCGGCTCGCAGGCGCACGACGAGATCGAGCGCGGCGCGGACGGCGTGCTGCGCCGCCGCTCCGGACGAGCCGGCGGCACCGAGGGTGGCATGTCCACTGGCGAGGTGCTTCGGGTGCGGGCCGCGATGAAGCCGATCTCCACTGTGCCAAGGGCTCTCGACACCGTCGACGTGGCGACCGGCGAGGCTGCGGTGGCGATCAACCAGCGCTCGGACGTGTGCGCCGTCCCCGCCGCCGGCGTCGTGGCCGAGGCGATGGTGGCGCTCGTGCTCGCCGACGCCGCGCTGGAGAAGCTCGGCGGCGACTCGGTCGCCGAGGTGCGCCGCAACCTCGAGTCGTACCTCGCCGCGATCCCCGAGCTGATGAGGTCCGGCGGCGTAGGGTAGTCGCCGTGGCTGTCCAGCCGGTGTTCGAGCGGAACTTCCCGACCGACCGTCCGCTGTCGTGGGAGGACCTGCAGGGCATTCCCGACGACCGGCACTGGGGATACGAGATCGTGGAGGGGAAGCTCATCGTGTCTCCGTCAGCGGACAGCAGGCACCAGTCCTGCGTTCTGTCGCTCGCCACGCTGCTCAAGGCGGCGTGCCCACCCGACCTCGAGGTCTTCGTGGCGCCCTACGACTACGTGCCGCGCCCCGGGTACTCGCTGCAGCCCGACGTCCTCGTCGCCCGCCGCAGCGAGGTGGGTGCGCAGCGGCTCGAGCATCCGCCCGTGCTCGTCGTCGAGGTGATGTCGCCGAGCTCGCGAGCCACCGACCGCTCGTTGAAGCGTCTGGTCTACGAGGAGCACGGCGTCCCGCACTACTGGCTGGTCGACCCCGACGGCCCCTCGATCGTGGCGCTGAGCCTGCAGGCTGGGCAGTACGTCGAGGTCGGCGCGGCTCTCGGCTCCGAGGAGTGGAGAGCCGTCGAGCCCTTCCCGGTGGCCGTCGTCCCTGCTCAGTTGCTCGACGAGTGAGCCCCCGGGTCATCCTCGTCGCCCCGCCGGGCGTCGACATGGAGGCGATCGCCGACGAGCTCGGGCGGCTGCTCGACCTGCCGGTGCGCTCCACCGACCGGGACGTCGAGCAGCGGGCGGGTGCGACCGTCGCCGAGATCTTCGTGGAGATGGGGGAGCCGACGTTCCGCGAGCTCGAGCGGCAGGCCGTCGTCGCAGCGCTCGACGAGCACGACGGCGTCCTCGTGCTCGGCGGAGGCACGGTCATGGACCCGCTCACCGAGGCCGACCTCGCGGGTCACACGGTGGTCTTCCTCGACACCTCGATCGCTTCTGCTGCAAGGCATCTCGGCTTCTCCGCCGCCTCGCACGTCGTGAACCCACGCGCGCAGTGGATGCGGATGATGGAGGGCCGCCGGCCGGTGTACGAACGCGTCGCCACCGCCACGGTGGCCGCCGACGACCGAACCCCTGCGGAGGTCGCTCGCGCGGTTCGCGACGCGATCAGCTGAGCCGCTCGAGGATCTCGCGCACCGCGGCCCCGGCGGAGCGCCCCCTCGTCGGTACCACGACGGTCGCGACGTCCTCGTAGAGCGGAACGCGGGCCCGGTACCGCGCCTCGAGCTGCGGGTCGCGCAGCACCGGACGCTCGGCGTCCTCGCCCACGCGGGCGAGTGCGGTCTCGAGGTCGACCTGGAGGTACACGACATCCTTGCCGTGCAACGCTTCTCGCGTGCGCGGGTCCTCGACGGCGCCGCCGCCGAGTGCGACGACGGCGTCGAGGCCCGACAGGATCTCCAGAACGGTCTGCCGCTCCAGAGCGCGGAACGCGGCCTCGCCGTCCTCGGCGAAGATGTCGCGGATCGGACGACCCGCTCGTTCGGTGACGACCTCGTCGCTGTCCACGAACGGCAGGCCGAGACGGTGGGCCAGCTTGCGGCCCACCGTCGTCTTCCCGGCGCCCATGAAGCCGACGAGCACGATCACTCGTTCAGCCTAGGCCTGCGAATCGATGGATGCGTCGGCGTGGGTGCAGGACTGGTTGGCTGACTAGCGGGTCTCGTAGGCCACGAACAACTCGTCATTGACGTCGACTTCAAGAGAGAAGTCCAGCGGTGCTTCTGTGCCGTCGTCGAGGGCCGCAGTACCTGTGCAATCAAGGACGCTGACCATGTTCTGGCCTTCGGGAATCGTCACCTGGCCGGCGTCGAACGCTGCAGTCTGGTCGCTCGTCGTCGAGACGCCGTAGACCTGGAGAATCGACACGTAGATGTCCGACTCCGAGAGACTGACAACCTCTGGGACCAGTTCGTCGCAGGTCGGCCATTCCCCGGTCGGGTCCACAGAGGAACTTGTCGAACCTGCCTCCGCCGGCGGCTCCTCCGCAGCGGGCTCGCCCGCCGAGTCCAGGTCGGCGATGGCGTCGTCGAGGTCTGCAGTGGTCTGCTCCTCGATCGACTTCACGAAAGCGAACGTCGCGACGTTGACGACGATCGCGCCGACGATGGTGAGGGCCGACAGCACGATGCCGGCGATCGCCATGCCCTTGCCGGACTGCGTGCCCCGCTTGATGCCGCGGATCGCGAGGACGCCGAGGATGACGCCCACGATCGCCAGCAGGATCGCGCCAATGTTGAAGACCGGCACCCAGAAGCTCAGGATGCCGAGGATGCCCAGAACCATTGCGCCGATGGCCATCCCGCTGCCGGGAGTGGACGGCGTGGGCGAGCTCTGGTAGCCGCTGACGGGCTGGTCCTGCGGCGGGAACGTGTACTGCGGCGCCTGCGGCGGCGTGCTGGACGCAGGCGCAGGCGGGTACTGCTCGGACATGGGAGTCCCCCGGTGAGAGAAGTGGACGAGTCGCGCGGAGGCGCGCTCTGGCGTGCACCCTATCGGCGCCGGGGACCGATTCCGCGCAGGTGGCTCCTAGACTGCGGCGGTGTCCCAGGAACCCACGCGCATCACCGTCTCCGGCGACGTCCCGTACGACGTCGTCGTCGGCCACGGTCTGCTCGGTGAGCTGCCCGCCCTGCTGGGCCGCGACGTCCAGCGGGTTCTCGTCGTCCACCCACGGGCGCTGCGCACCACGGGCGAGGCCGTGCGCGACGACTTGGCAGCACAGGGCTTCCAGTCGTTCGCGGCCGAGGTGCCGGACGCCGAGGAGGCCAAGTCCGCGGAGGTCGCGGCCTTCCTCTGGGGCGTCCTGGGCCAGGCCGGATTCACCCGTTCGGACGCCGTCGTGGGTGTCGGCGGGGGAGCGGTCACCGACCTCGCCGGGTTCGTCGCGGCCACCTGGCTGCGCGGCGTCCGCGTCGTCCACGTGCCCACGACCCTGCTCGGGATGGTCGATGCGGCTGTCGGCGGCAAGACCGGCATCAACACCGCCGAGGGCAAGAACCTCGTCGGAGCGTTCCACCCCCCGGCGGGGGTGCTGTGCGACCTGGACACCCTGCGGACCCTGCCGCGGCACGACCTGCTCGCCGGGATGGCCGAGGTCGTCAAGTGCGGGTTCGTGGCGGATCCGCGCATCCTGGAGCTCATCGAGGCCGACCCGGAGGCGGTCGGACGGTGGGACGCCCCGGTCGTCCGCGAGCTCGTGGAGCGCGCCGTGCAGGTCAAGGCGGACGTCGTCGGCAAGGACCTGCGCGAGGCCGGCCTGCGCGAGGTGCTCAACTACGGGCACACGTTCGGCCACGCGGTCGAGCTCGTCGAGCGCTACCAGTGGCGGCACGGGGCGGCGGTCAGCGTGGGCATGGTGTACGTCGCCGAGCTCGCGCGGCTGGCGGGCCGGCTGTCCGAGGACGTCGTCGACCGGCACCGCGCCGTCCTCACCTCGCTCGGCCTTCCCGTGACGTACCGCGGCGACCGGTGGCCGCAGCTGCTCGACGCCATGCGCCGCGACAAGAAGACTCGTGGCGATCTGCTGCGGTTCGTCGTCCTCGACGGGATCGCGCGTCCGAGCCGGCTCGAAGGCCCCGACCCCGCCCTGCTGCTGGCCGCGTACGGGGAGATCTCGCGCGACTGAGCTGCTCGCCGCCGCCACCGTTGCTCGCCGGGGCTACCGCTCGCCGGCTGTCTGCCGCCTCGGGGCGGTGGTGCCGGCGAGCAAGGGCACCCGGGTGCCGCCGATCTGCAGGCCGACAGCCTGCGACCGGCGTACCGTCGGGAACATGCCGCAGCCTGTGCACTTCGAGATCGCCGGTACCAACCCCGAGGCGCTGGTGGCGTTCTACCGCGACATCTTCGGCTGGCGCATTGAGCCCTGGGGCGGGGGTGAGTTCCCTTACTGGACGATCACGACCGCCGAGCTGGACCGCGGCCCGGGGGAGTGGAGAACCGGTCCCGGCATCGACGGCGGGCTGACCGCGCGCCAAGGCGAGGCGCCGGGGCCGGACGCGCCGATCAACGGGTTCGTGATCGTGGTCGATGTGCCCGACTGCGACGGGTACGTCCAGAAAGTCACGGACGCCGGGGGGTCGGTGGCCATGCCGGCCCAGGACATGGCAGGCATCGGCCGCGTCGCCTACCTGAAGGACCCCGACGGCAACCTCTTCGGCATCATCCAGCCTCCGCAGACGTGACGATCCACGGCGCCGCGAGGTCGTTGTTGTCGACGACGACCGACGCGCGGGCCTCCGGCCGGCATCGCTCGCGGTAGAGCCGCTGACCTCCGACGTAGCGTCGGTTGCGGAAGATGCCGTCGGCAACTACTTCGTGCACGGCCCGCCGGTACCGGTCGCCCTTGCCGGAGAACGGGTCCAGCACCTCGTGCCCTCAGGACTTCGTCGGCCTCGCCGGTAGCGGACGGTTGGCCGACGGGGACAGCGCCACCGAGCAGGCGGTGAGCGGGTTGACGCCGCTACCGATGCGTCGGTCACGCAGCCACCAATCGGCGCATCGGGCAACGCCATCCGTCACGGGGTGGCGGGATTCCATGATCACCGCGGGGAGGGGAGGAAGCGGTCGGCGGACACCGCCTCCTGGGCCATCCGGCGCAGCGCGAGCAGCACCGGTTCGTAGAGGACGGTCCCGACGACGACGGTCGTGGCGGCGTCCTCCGGGGACGTCGTCGGGATCCTGGCCACGTCCGCCTCGGCGACTCGGCGGGCGGCGTCCGCGTAGGCCGCCAGGTGCTCCTCGGTGGCCGGCGCCCCCACGTCGTCCAGCGCCCGCAGCGCATGCTCGAGCTGACGCAAGGCGGGCGAGCCGGGGTGCACCCGCCAGCCCCACCGCTCGGCGAGTGCCCGGGCCCGAGCAGGCTCGACGTCGTCCGGCACCTGGGGAGGCAGCGCCGAGTGCGCCGCGCCGAGCACCGCGTGCATCGACCCCTGCTCGCTGCCCAGGCAGGCCAGGACCTCGCGGGCGGCCGAGACCGACAGTGCGCCCACGCCGATCAGCGCGCGCGCCAACCTCAGGCGCCGCACGTGGCTGTCGTCGTAACGGGCCTGGGTGGCACCCGTGGACTCGCCGGCATGGAGCAGTCCCTCGCGCAGGTAGTACTTGATCGTCGGTACCGGGACGCCGGTCAGCCGGCTCAGCTCCGAGATGCGCACCGCACCCTCCTTGACATTGGACAGTAACGCTATCCAATAATTGGCGAGCGTCACTATCCAAGGAGCATCTCATGACCCTGACCGCCGGCCGCCGTCACGTCGTGCCCGACGAGCCGCTTGCCGTGTTCCTCATCGGCTTGCGCATCAACCGCTGGTACCGCCCCGACGCCTGGGCGCCGGCCCTGGCGGCGATGGGTCCGATGCTCGCCGAGCTGTACGCCGACCCGGACTCCGGCTTCCTCCGTCACCGCACGACGCTCGCCGCGGGTGGCCCTCTGCTCGTCCAGTACTGGCGCTCGGCACACGACGTCCAGCGCTACGCCCGGGAGGCCGGCCGCCGCCACCGTCCGGCCTGGCGTGCCTTCTACGACCGTGCCCGCAAGGCCCCTGGCGCCGTCGGAATCTGGCACGAGCTGTACGACGTCGCGCCCGGTGCGGCCTCAGCCACCTACGTCGACATGCCGGCCGTCGGCCTCGACGGCGCGGTGCCCGGGCGGCGACAGGCGCTGTCGTCGTGACCGTGGTTCTCGCCGGCGACTCCCGCGTCACCGTCGGCATCCTGCTGGTCGCCGTGGAGCGGCTTCTGGCGATGGGTTGCGGGGCGCGGCGTGCCCGTCGCCGTGATCCTCATGCCTGCCGGCTTCTTCTTCTCCGCCATGGGCCGCGGCCGCACGCGGCCCAACGGGTTCATCGCCCTGGTGTGGCTCGGGGCCGCGAGCCTGGCCGCCGGTGTGCCGGCCACCGGCGTGGGGCTGCTCACCGCGTGAGGCGGCCCCGGGTGGCGGGATTCCATGATCACGGCGGGGTGCATGATCACGGGGGGTCAGGGGGTGACGCGACCGGCCAGCCTCACCACCGCAGCGACCACCGGCTCACCGGACAGCAGCGCGAAGTCGTTGTGGTCGGCACCCGCCACCGGCAGCCCGGCGTGCAGGTTGCGCGCGGCGCTGGCGACGGCGCGGCTCTGCTCCGGGGGGACGACCGAGTCCTTCGTGCCGTAGACGACCACGACCGGCGCGTCGACCTGCGCCACGTGCCCGGCGACGTCCAGCTCCTCGCGCAGCAGCCAGGACGGCAGGAACGGGTAGTGCTCCCGCGCCATCGACGCCAGGTCGCGGAACGGCGAGCGCAGCACCATCCCGGCGGGCGGGTGCTCGGTCGACAGCTCCGCGACGGCCGCCGCGCCGAGGGACTCCCCGAAGTACAGCAAGCGGTCCTCCGGCACGCCGCGCTCCTCGACGAGGTACCGGCGAGCCGCCCGGACGTCGAGAGCCAGGCCCTCCTCGCTCGGCGATCCGGGGTTGCCGCCGTACCCGCGGTAGTCCAGGAGCAGCGTCGAAATCCCTTCGGCAGCAAGCCGTTCGGCGAGCGGGGCCCGGTCGGCGCGGTCGCCGGCGTTGCCGGGCGCGAGCAGGACGACGACGCCGGTGCCACCGCTGGCGGCGGGCACGAACCAGGCATCGAGCTCGAGTCCGTCGTCCGTGCGCAGGACGACATCCTCGGCGCCCGGGATCACCGACGCGGCGGGCGGCACCTCACCGCGTGACGGCAGGTAGATGAGCGAGCGCTGGAACAGCCAGATCGCACCGGCGAGAACGACGAGCAGCACTGTGACCACGGCCGCCGTCACCGCCACCGCCCTCGCCATACGTCAGAGTCTGGGCTCCCACCGGAAGCGGCGCACCGCGAGCGCCGTCGCGGAGGCCAGCCAGACCAGCATCACCACGACGTCCGCCCACGCCACCGACACGCCCGCCGGGTCGAGGGCGCCGGCCAGCGCGTGCACGAAGTGCCGCAGCGGGAACACGTTGCCGACGGCGGTCATCCACGCCGGTAGGTCGCCGATCACGAAGACGTCGGA
>JBMOMI010000101.1:0-10189 GCA_049325235.1 Actinomycetota bacterium
GGCGACGGCGTCGGCGTCCGCACGCAGCGTGATGTCGACGGGCCGGCCCTCGCCGTGCTCGATCGCGTTCAGCACGAGGTTGCGCACGATCCGCTCGACGCGCCGGGCGTCGACCTCGGCCATGCAGGGCGCCGGGGGGCGGGTGACCCGCAGCTGCACGCCGCGCCGCTCGGCGAGCGGCGCGGCGAGCTCGACGACCCGGTCGAGGATCGCGCGCATGTCGAGCGGCTCGACGTCGAGCGCGGCGGCGCCGGCGTCGAACCGGCTGATCTCGAGCAGGTCGGCGAGCAGCGCCTCGAAGCGGTCGACCTGCGTGCTCAGCAGCTCGGCCGAGCGGGCGACCGCGGGGTCGAAGTCGTGCCGCGCCTCGTGCAGCACCTCCCCGGCCATCCGGATCGTGGTCAGCGGGGTGCGCAGCTCGTGCGACACGTCGGAGACGAAGGCCCGCTGCACGCGTCCGAGCTCCTCCATCCGCTGGATCTGCTGGCCGAGGCTGGCCGCCATCTCGTTGAAGGACCGGGCCAGACGGGCCAGGTCGTCCTCGCCGCGCTCCCGCATCCGCTCGTGCAGCTGGCCCGCCGCGAGCCGCTCGGCCACGGCGGCGGCCTGCCGCACCGGCGTCACCACCTGGCGGGTGACTACCCACGCGACGCCGCCGACCAGCAGCACGAGGATGACCCCGCCGACGAGCAGCACGCGCTGGACGGCGTCCAGGGTGGCCTGCTCGGCGGACAGGTCGAAGACGAAGTACAGCTCGTAGGGTCCGGCGCGCGGCACGTCGACGAGCTGCCCGACGGCCAGCCCGGCGGTGACGTCCCCGGACGACGTCGGGACGCCGATCGGCTGGTAGCGCAGCCCGTCGTCCGCGCGGACGGCACGGCGCAGCTCGCCGGGGACCACCGACGGGACGACACCGGCGGAGAAGACGTTCCCGATCGCCGCCGCGCTGTCGTTGCCCGGCGGCCGCAGCAGCAGCACGTCACGGCCGCGCCCCGGGGACACGTCCTCGAAGCTCGCGACGAGCTGGTCGGCCTGCAGCCGCAGGTCCTGCGTCGAGCCGGTGCTGTCGAGGGTGCGCTGGGCCTGCTCCAGGCCGCGTCGGGCCTCCTCCAGCACCTGGTCGCGGCGGGACTCGAACAGCTGCTCGCTGATCTCCTGCGACAGGTACGCCCCCAGCAGGACGACGACGACCAGGCCGAGCAGCATCGTCGTCCCGACGACGCGCAGCTGCAGGGACCGGCGCCAGGAGCGGCGGGCGGCCGCGACGACGTCCCCGCAGCGCCGCCGCAGGTGCCGCAGCCGCCCGAGCAGGCTCACCTCAGGCGGGTCCTGCCTTGTAGCCGACGCCGCGCACGGTGACGACCACCTCGGGGTTCTCCGGGTCCTTCTCGACCTTCGAGCGCAGCCGCTGCACGTGCACGTTCACCAGGCGCGTGTCGGCCGCGTGCCGGTAGCCCCACACCTGCTCGAGCAGCACCTCGCGGGTGAACACCTGCCACGGCTTGCGCGCCAGGGCCAGCAGCAGGTCGAACTCCAGCGGCGTCAACGAGATCACCTGGCCGTCCCGCTTCACCGAGTGACCCGCGACGTCGATCGTGAGGTCGCCGAGCTGGATGACCTCCGGCACCGGCTGGTCGGTGCGCCGCAGCCGGGCCCGCACCCGTGCGACGAGCTCCTTGGGTTTGAACGGCTTGGGCACGTAGTCGTCGGCGCCGGACTCCAGGCCGAGGACGACGTCCACGGTGTCGCTCTTGGCCGTCAGCATGACGATCGGGACGCCCGACTCCGCGCGGATCTGCCGGCACACCTCGATGCCGTCCTTGCCGGGCAGCATGAGGTCGAGCAGCACCAGGTCCGGCCGCGAGCTGCGGAACGCCTCCAGCGCGCCGTCCCCGCTGCCGCACAGCACCGGCTCGAACCCCTCGCCCTTCAGGACGATGCCGACCATCTCCGCCAGCGCGGTGTCGTCGTCGACGACCAGTACACGTCCCTTCATGGGCACATCGTCGCACTCGCCCTGGGGCTATGACGTCAGCCCGAGCACCACTCGGAGCGCCGCCCCCGGTGATTGGCACAGGGTGGCCCCGCAACGAACCTATTGGCACGGGGCCACCCCGTGCCAACGCTGGATTGGAGTAACGCCACCCACCACGGCACCCGCCGCGCGCGTCGCCACGGCGTGGCGGGGTGAAGCGCGCCGGGCCCGAGGACGCGGCTCAGCGCCCCCTCAGCGGGTGAGCCGGTCGAGCAGGAACGTCCCTTCGCGGCGGTAGGGCTCGCCGAGCACGGCCCCGGAGTGCGAGGCCAGGCCGTTCGAGAGGGCCAGTGAGGTGAGCACCACCCGTTGCCCCTCGCGGCCCAACGTCTCGAGCTGGCCGTCGGTCCACGCGGGGACCACGGACCGCAGCACGTCGTCGGAGGCCGCGGAGCGCCAGTGCTCGGCACTGAAGGCGTTCTGGGAGCTCAGCACCTCGACGGCGCGCAGCTTGCGCTCGAGCACGTCGCCGATCTCCACGACGCAGTTCGGGTGCTCGGGCGTCATGTAGTAGATCGTCGGGATGGTGTGCGGCGCGTGGCCTCCGCACTCCTCCACGCGCCAGTCCCGGCTGGCCACCGCCAGGGACTCCGCCAGGAGGATCGCGATGACCCTGCGGTCGGGGTCCAGGTCGTGCTGGGCGTGCTGCGGGTCCTGCATGATGACGACGTCCGGGCGGGTGCGCCGGACCACCTCGACGATCCTGGTCTTCGTCCCGACGGACAGGTCGACCTCCCCGACGGACAGGTCCAGGAACTCGACGTCGTCGATGCCGAGCACCTCGGCCGCCTTGCGCACCTGCGGGCGGCTCTCCTCGCGGCAGAGGAGCACGGCGGCGTGGACCTGGTCGCCGGCGGCGACGGCGCGGGCGAGCGCGCCGCCGCACTCCACGATCTCCAGGCCGTAGCTGGCCAGCATCAGCACGTTCACGGGTCGGTCTCCTCCGGCAGTCGAGGGCTCGGTGCGGTCATCCACGCCGGAGCTTGGGGTTGATCTTCTGCTCCAGGGCGAAGCCCACGAGGGCGAACCCGAGCGAGGCCAGCATGATCAGCAGCCCCGGCGGGAGCACCCACCACTTCCAGGCCGGCGTGAGGAACGCCCCGCGCACCTGGGCCCAGTAGAGGATCGACCCCCAGCTCTTCTGCAGGGGGTCACCCAGGCCCAGGAAGCTCAGGGAGGACTCGAGCAGGATCGCGCCGCTCGTGGCGGCGACGAACTGGCCGGTCGCCAGCAGGAGCGTCTTGGGCAGGACGTGCCGCCAGATCAGGTAGCCGTTGCCGGCCCCCATCGACCTCGCGGCCGTGACGTACTCCCGCCGGCTCAGCGACAGCACCTGCGACTGGATCACCCGCGCCGACGGCGCCCAGATGAGCGCGGAGATCACGGCGATCGTGGTGACGAGGCTGCGGCCGAGGTAGGCGGCCAGCACGATGAGCAGCGGCAGGAACGGCAGGATGAGGACGACGTCGACGCCGCGCATGATGACCGCCCCGAGCCGGGGGAAGTAGCCGCCCATCACCCCGACGGTGGTGCCGATGACCAGGGCGACGGCGGCTGCGACGACGCCGACGGTCAGGGACACCCGCGTGCCCTGGATCAGCTCGCTGAGGATGTCCTGCCCGGCGTCGTTGGTGCCGAGCAGGTGGGCCGCGGACGGGGGGCCGAACGGCGCCGCGACCCGCTCGGACGGGTCGTAGGGCCGCAGCCAGGGCGCGAACAGCGCCGTCAGCGTGAGACCGCCGACGATGACGACGCCGAGGACGCCGATCACGCTCGTCCAGTCCCGCCTCGGCAGCCGCCGTGAGCGCGGGCTGGGGCCCAGCATCTGCGGGTCGGTCCCGCCCAGTCCTCGGATCAGGTCAGCACCGGCCATCAGCGGGTCCTCGGGTCGAGTCGGGGGTAGATCGCGTCCGCGACGAGGTTCGAGGCGAGCACCGCGAGCGTGAAGACGAGGAACGTGGCCTGCATGACGGGGTAGTCCCGTCCCGAGACGGCGTCGAAGACCAGCCGCCCGAGACCTGGGTAGGAGAACACGGTCTCGATGACGACCGTGCCTCCGAACGCGAACCCGGCGCGCAGCGCCAGCACGGTGACCACCGGGATGATCGCGTTCCTCGCCACGTGGCCGAACAGGATGCGGCGCGGGCTGAGGCCCTTGGCGTGCGCGGTGCGGATGAAGTCCTCCCCCAGCACCGACAGCATCGAGTACCGCATCGTCAGGTAGACGGTGGGGATGCTGAGGATGGACAGGGTGACGACGGGCAGCACGGCGTGCTCGGCGATGTCGGACAGCCGGGCCAGGCCGTCCAGCCCTGCCGCGGGCGTCTCTGCCCCGAACGACGGCAGCCAGCCCAGCTGCACCGAGAAGTAGGCGATGAGCAACATGCCCAGCCAGAAGGACGGCGTGGACTCCAGCGCGATCATCGTGCTGAGCAGCCCGACGTCGCTCGGCCGGCCCCGCCGCCACGCCGACCAGGCGCCGAGGCCGACCCCGACGAGCCCGCCCACGGCCAGGGCGAGCAGCGTCACGAGCAACGTCCAGGGCAGCCGCTCCAGGATGAGGTCGTCGATCGGCCGCCCCAGCCGGTAGGAGTAGCCGAAGTCGAAGGTCAGCACGTCCTTCCAGTAGCCGAGGTACTGCACGTACCAGGGTCGGTCGAGGCCGGCCTCGGCAATGACCGCGGCTCGTTCCTCGGGCGACAGCTGGCCCACCTCGGCGCCGGCCAGCAGGGCCAGCGGGTTGCCCGGCATCACCCGGGGCAGCAGGAAGTTCAGGGAGACGGCCACCACGAGCACGACCAGGTACTGCACGGCACGGGTGGCGCCGCGTGCGCGTCGTCCCATGGTGACCGCCTCCCTTCGGGCGCTTCGGACGACGGCTCAGGGCTGGCCGGCGTCGGGGATGAACGACAGCTTGGTCATCGGCCCCTGCCCGGTGATGGACCGCCAGTCGCCGAACACCTCGGAGTTGTAGGCGTAGGCACCGTTCGGGTACAGCAGCGGCACGAACGGGACCATCTCGGCGAAGCGCTCCTGCAGGTCGTAGGCGACCTGGGTCCGTTCCTCCTCGTCGAGCGTCGTCGTCAGCGCGTTCGCCAGCTCGTCGCTCTGCGGGTCGACGAACCCGGTGACGTTGAGGTTGCCCACCGCGGGGTCGCTCGAGACCAGGCTTGCCATCTGTCCGATGTCGGCCTGGGTCGGTGCGGACCAGCCCCAGACGGCCATCTCGTAGTTCCGGCCCTGGGCCACGTCGTAGCCCGGCCACACCGCGTCGTCCAGGGTCTGCTTCTCGACCGCCGCGACCTCGACGCCGACGCCCACCTCCGCGAGCTGCGTGGACAGCAGCTCGGCGATGCGCAGGCGCAGCGCGTTGTCGCCCGGCACGAGCAGCTCCAGGGACATCGGCTCGCCGTTGATCTCGCGCACGCCGTCACCGTCGCCGTCGGTGTAGCCCAGCCCGTCCAGCAGCTCGGCGGCCGCCTCCGGGTCGTACTCGGCCTGCACGTCGGCGTTGAGGTACGGCGAGTCCGGGTGCACCCAGCCGGGGTTGCCCGGGACGGCGGCGCCGAGGTAGACGTCGTCGACGAGGGCCTGGGTGTCGATGGCCCTGGCGAGCGCCTGGCGGAACTCCACGTCGTCGAACGGCGCGCGCTGCGTGTCGAAGGCCAGCAGGGTCGTCGTGTACTCGGGTGCCTCGATGACCTCGAGCCCCCGCTGGCCTTGCAGGGCCTGGATCTGCTCGGGGGAGATCACGCGCAGCAGCGTGTCCACCTCTCCGGCCCGCAGTGCCGCGATCGCGCTGGCGTCGTCCGCGAAGCGGATTGCCACGATCTCGTCGACCTTCGGGGCCCCGCGGAAGTAGTCGGGGTTGGCCTCGAACGTGTAGCTGGTCCCCGGCTTGGACTCCACCAGGCGGTACGGCCCGCTGCCGATGTTCGTCCTCTCGCTGAACGGCTCGGTGTCCGGAGCGGCGATCCCGCTCCACACGTGCTCGGGCAGGATCGGCACGTCGGCCAGCGTGCGCAGCTCGAAGGAGGGGTTCGGCGCGCTCAGCTCGAGCTCTACCGTCGTCTCGTCCACCGCAGTAGCCGACTCCACCAGCCGCAGGTCGTTCTGGAAGCGGCCGGGCGGCCCCTGCTTGTAGTAGTCGACCGAGAAGGCGACGTCCTGCGCGGTCACCGGCTCACCGTCCTGCCAGGACGCGTCCGCCAGGGTCAGCGTGTACGTGAGGCCGTCGTCGGACCGCTGGACCTCCTCGGCCAGCCAGGGCTGGGGCTCGCCGTCCGCGTCGATCTGCATGAGCGTGTCGTACGACAGCGTCATGAGGTTGTAGCCCGGGAAGCCGGTCTCGTACGTGTGCGGCGTGAGGTTGCCCTCCTCGCTGAGGATGCCGATCCGCAGGCGCTCGGCCGTGGTGGCACCGGTCGGCTCGGCGGCGTTCGGTGCACCGGTCCCTTCCGCGCCGCCGGAGCAGGCGGTCAGGGCGAGGACCGAGGCGGTAATGAGGGGCAGCAAGCGGTGCAGGGGGCGTTTCACGTGGTTACCTCCGGACGGTCCTGTCGTGGGCGGGCGCAGCGCTTGGTGGGTAGGGCGGGTCGGGCTCGGCGAGGTGGCACGCGACGAGGTGGCCGGACGGCGCCGTCCTCAGCTGTGGTTCCTCGACGTCGCACAGGCCACGGACGGCGACGGGGCACCGCGTGCTGAACCGGCAGCCCGTCGGTGGTGACGTCGGGCTCGGGAGGTCGCCGGACAACGGTCGGTGCTCCCGGCGGCGGCGGGGATCGGCCACCGGGACGGCGTCCAGCAGGGCGCGCGTGTAGGGATGCCGGGGGCGTTCGTAGACGTCCTCGCGGGTGCCCAGCTCCACGATCCGGCCGAGGTACATCACCGCCACCCGGTCGGCGATGTTCCGCACCACCGCCAGGTCGTGCGCGATGAACAGCAGTCCCAGCCCCAGCTCGGTCTGCAGGCGCCGCAGCAGGTTGACGACCTGGGCCTGCACGGAGACGTCCAGCGCCGACACGGCCTCGTCGCAGACGACCAGCGACGGGTCGAGAGCCAGGGCCCGAGCGATCGCGATCCGCTGTCGCTGCCCGCCGCTGAACTCGTGGGGGTGGCGGCCGACGCAGTCGGCCGGGAGCTCGACGAGGCCGAGCAGCTCGCGGACCCGCTCCCTCCGCTCGGCGCGAGTGCCGATCCTGTTGATCCGCAAGGGCTCCGCGACGACCTCGCCGACGGTCAGCGAGGGGTTCATCGAGCTGGCCGGGTCCTGGAACACCATCTGCACGCGCCGCCGGACCTCACGCCCGGACGTGCGGGCGACGTCGTCCCCGCCGACACGCACCGTGCCCTCGGTCGGCCGCTCGATGCCGACGAGGCAACGTCCCAGCGTCGACTTCCCGGAGCCGCTCTCGCCGACGAGCCCGACGGTCTCCCCGACGGCGAGATCGAGGCTGACGCCGTCGACCGCCCGGACCGGTGGGTGCCGCCGCCAGGGCAGGGACCGGCTGCCGAAGTGGACCTTCAGGTCCTCCACCTCGAGCAGACGACCGCCGTCGCCCCGAGCGGTGGCCTCCGGCGCGGCCATCGGCGGCCGGTGCGGGACGGCCCGTCCGGCCAGCGTGTCAGCGATGCGCCAGCATGCCGAGAGCCGGTCGCCCCGCTGACCGGACACGGCCAGCAGCTCGGGACGCTCCTCGACGCAGCGCTCCTCCGCCAGGGGGCAGCGGGGCGAGAAGGAGCAGCCCGGGGGCAGGGACAGCGGGTCCGGCGGCGCTCCCGGGATCTCGGTGAGGACGTTCGCGGCCGGTGACTCCAGGCTGGGGACCGCGGTGAGCAGCCCGACGGTGTAGGGGTGGGCCGGAGCGCCGTAGAGGTCGGCGCAGTCAGAGGTCTCCACGACACGGCCTCCGTACATCACCGTGACGCGGTCGGCCATCTGCGCGACCACGCCGAGGTCGTGCGTGATCCACACGACGCCCATCCCGTGGTCGCGCTGCAGCCGCTGCACCAGCTCCACGATCTGGGCCTGCACGGTGACGTCGAGCGCGGTCGTCGGCTCGTCGGCGATGAGCAGGCGCGGCCGACAGGCCAGGGCCATGGCGATCATCACCCGCTGCCGCATGCCGCCCGAGAAGTGGTGCGGGTAGTCACCGGCGCGCCGTCCGGCGTCCGGGATGCCGACCTCGTCGAGCAGCTCGACCGCGCGGGTCGTCGCCTGCCGGGCACTCTGCCCGGCGTGCACCCGCAGCGACTCGGCGATCTGGTGCCCGACGGTGTGGACCGGGTTGAGCGAGCTCATCGGGTCCTGGAACACCACGCCGATCTCCCGGCCCCGCACCGCCCGCAGGTCCCGGTCCGGCAGCGTGGTCAGCTCCTTGCCGGCGAACCTCACCGAGCCCGTGACGTCGGCGTTGTCCGGGAGCAGGCCCAGGGCCGCCATCATCGTGACGCTCTTGCCCGATCCCGACTCCCCGACGACGGCCAGGGTCTCTCCCTGGGCCACCCGCAGGTCCACGCCGCGGACCGCCCACAGCCGACCGGCCCGGGTGTCGAAGGACACGCGAAGGTCCGCGATGTCGAGCAGGGCGTGCTGTGTCACCAGACCTCCAGGGGGCGTGGCTGGTTACCCTGGAGGGGTATCCAGACTCTGTCAAGACCCCACTTTCCCGGCTACCCGCGTCAGACGGGCGGCCGTTGCCCTCCAGGGCTTTTCGCCCCGCGCCCTCAGGAACCTGCGCTCGGTCCAGGTGGGAGCGGCCGGACGGGCCCGGGTCCGGCTGCCGGCTCCGGCCGTCCGGCTGCGGTTCAGCGGCCCCCTGCGTGGCAGGATGACCGCGCCGGGCCGGGCGGCTCGCGCTGAGACCTGAAGGGGTTGGACCGATGAGCGGCTGGACCAGTCCGGGGGGCACCCCGGAGGGCCCGGGCGGCGCGCCGCAGCCGCCGCAGGGCCCGCCGTCCCAGCCGCCCCCGCACCAGCCACCACCGCCCCAGCCCAGCGGCTGGGGCCAGCTGCCCAGCTACCCACACGTGCCGCAGGCCGCGCGGCCGGGGATCGTGCCGCTGCGACCGCTGCGCCTCGGCGAGATCTACGACGGCGCGTTCCAGGCGGTGCGGGTCAACCCGGCCGCGATGGTCGGCGCCGCGGCGGTCATCGTCACCGTGATGACCGCCGTCCAGCTGGTGCTGCAGGCGCTCATCACCGGCAGCCTGGCCCGCGTCTTCGAGGACGTCCTGACCGCCGACCCCGCGGCCCCGGTCGACCCGACCGTGGACCCCGCCCTCCTGGTGGACGCCATCGGGACGACGAGCCTGGCTGCCCTGGCGTCCCAGCTGGTGTCCGTCGTGGCGCTGAGCCTGCTGACCGCGATCGCCACGATCGTCGTGGGCAGCGCGGTGCTCGGCCGGCGCACGTCCGGCACCGAGCTGTGGCAGCGCACCAAGGCACGGCTGCTGCCGCTCATCGGCTTGACGATCCTCGTCGGGCTGATCGTCGCCGCCGTAGTCATCGTGAGCTTCGTGCCCGGGCTGCTGGCGTTGCTGCTGTCCGAGGTGCTCGGCGTCGTCCTGCTGCTGCTCGGCGCCGTGGGCGCGTTCGTGGTCGGCGTCTACCTCGACACGCGGCTGGCGCTCGGCGGCCCGGCGCTGGTCCTCGAGGAGGCGACGGTGACGGCGTCCCTGCGCCGGAGCTGGCGGCTCACCTCCCGCGGCCTGCTGCGCGTGGTCGGCATCCGGCTGCTCACCTACCTGATCGTCTTCGCGGTCACCGCGATCGTGGCGGCCCCGTTCCAGCTCGTCGGCGCGCTGTTCGGCGGGAACATGGCCGACCCGCTGGCCGCCTTCACGCCGACCCTGCCGCAGCTGCTGCTGTCCGGGCTCGGGTCGGCCATCGCGGCGACCATCGTGTACCCGTTCTTCGCGTCGGTGACCGCCCTGCTCTACGTGGATCAGCGGATGCGGCTGGAAGGCCTGGACGTCGAGCTCGCCCGCGCGGCCGCCGAGGGCGCATGAGGCAGGCGGTGTCCGGCGTCCCGGTGACCCCGGACGCCACCGAGGCCCGCCGTTGGGCCCGCGACGAGCTCGCCGAGGAGATCTACGCCGAGGCCGAGCCCGGACTGATCAGCCGGGCCGTCGCGTGGCTGCTGGAGCGGCTCG
>JBMOMI010000102.1:0-10115 GCA_049325235.1 Actinomycetota bacterium
TGGACCACCAGGTCGACGTCGTCGTGGACGCCGGTGACTGCGGGACGTTGCCGACGACCGTGGTCGACTGGTCCGAGGGCTACCCGGAGGTGGTGCGTGTCGGCGCGGGCGATCCGTCGCGCTTCGCCTGAACCGCTCTGCCCGCAGGTGACGCCCCGGGCACGGGCGTGACTCGGGCGTCTCTCACGCCGGCACCGGGGTGTACAGCACCGTCTGCACGCGAATCATGCCGTCCGCGAAGACGAACGTGTCCACGCCGTCCTCGACCTTGCGGCCACCGCCGGTGGCCTTCCACTCCAGGTACAGGACGTCGTCGGCGAACACCGTGTCGAGCTGCCACTGCGCCTGCGGGACGTCGCTGAGGAGCTGGGTGAAGACCTGCCGGGCGCCGTCCTTGCCGCGGAACACCTTCTTGTTCACCACGAGGACGGCGTCGTCGCTGTAGTCGGCGACGATCTCCTCGAGGTCCTCCGCGCCGAGCGCCTGGCCGTGGTGGGCGAAGACCTCTTCCGGTGTACGAGTCATGGCCCCTCCTTCGTGGATGTCCCAGCCTCTGATCGTCCGTCGTGGCGTCGGCGAAGGGCCAGGGACCAACGGCACTGTGAGCAGGCGGCCGCAGGTGCTTGCCTCTACCGTCGGACGGGGAACGCACCCAACGGGGGAGGGAGTGCCCATGAAGGCGGTCCGCCTGCACCGGTACGACGAGCGCCCGGTGGTGGAGGAGGTTCCCGAGCCGACCGCCGAGCGACCGTTCGACGTGGTGGTGCGGGTCGGCGGCGCCGGCCTGTGCCGCACCGACCTGCACATCATCGAGGGCCAGTGGGCGCCCAAGAGCAAGGTGACGCTGCCGTACACCCTTGGCCACGAGAACGCCGGGTGGGTGCACGCGGTGGGCTCCGCCGTCGAGCACGTGGAGGTCGGCGACGCCGTGATCCTGCACCCGCTGGTGACGTGCGGCTTCTGCCGGGCGTGCCGCGCCGGGGACGACGTGCACTGCCAGGCCCAGGCGTTCCCCGGCATGGACACCGACGGCGGGATGGCCGAGTACCTCAGGACGTCGGCCCGCTCGGTGGTCAAGCTGGCCGACGGCGTCCAACCGGCGGACATCGCGGCGCTGGCCGACGCGGGGCTGACCGCCTACCACGCGGTGAAGAAGGCGCTGCCGCTGCTGCACCCGGGCAGCACGTGCGTCGTCATCGGCGCCGGCGGCCTCGGCCACATCGGCATCCAGTGCCTCGAGGCCCTGAGCGCGACCCGCATCGTGGTGCTCGACGCGAACCCCGACGCGCTGGCCCTCACCACCAACTGGGGTGCCGACGAGACGGTGCTCGTTGACGGCCGGCACGTCGAGCGGGTGCACGAGCTCACCGACGGCCACGGAGCCGAGGTGGTGCTCGACTTCGTCGGCGAGCGGGGTGCGGAGCGGGACGCCTGGGCGATGACGCGTCGGGCGGGCAGCCACTACGTCATCGGCTACGGAGGGACGGTCGAGATCCCGACGATCGACGTGATCTCCACCGAGCGCAACGTCATCGGCAACCTCGTCGGCAGCTACAACGACCTCGTCGAGCTGATGGCGTTGGCGGCCATGGGGAAGGTCGTCATGCACACGACCACGTACCCGCTCGACGCGGCACTCGACGCGATGGCCGACCTGGACGCCGGCCGGCTGCAGGGGCGGGGGATCCTCGTCCCCTGAGCTCGCCCTCAGCCGGTGAGCTCTCCGTCCCGCGCCACGACGTGACCCTCGCGCACGACGAGTGTCCGCGGGGCGCGGTCCATCACGGCGGCGGTGACCGTGTCGCCGGGGACGACGACGAGGTCGGCGGGCGCACCGACGTCCAGACCCCGGCCCGGCAGGTCGAGCCCCAGGACGGCGGCTCCCCCGAGGGAGGCCACCTCGACGCAGCCCTCGACGAGCTCGTCGCGCCGGTAGCCGGAGCGGAAGGCCAGCTGCCAGGCGCGCCCCAGCACGTCGCCGTCCCCGTAGGGCGACCAGTAGTCGCGGATGCCGTCCTGGCCGAGCCCGACACGGACGCCGGCGGCCCGCAGCCGCTCCAGCGGCAGCGGCTCCCGGACGCCGGGCGCCACCGTGGTCACCGCGATGTCGTGGCTGGCGAGCAGGTCCACCAGCGCCGCCTGCCGGTCGGCGTCCACGCTGGACAGCGCGAACGCGTGGCTGATCGTCGCGCGCCCCTGCATGGACAGCGCCGCGACCCGCTCGGCGATCAGCTCGATCGTGAACGCGCCGAGCTCGCCGCCCTCGTGCAGGTGGATGTCGACGTCCCGGTGGTGCCGGTCGGCCAGGCCGAACACGACGTCCAGGTGCCGCACCGGGTCGCGGTCGAACGCGCAGGGGTCCAGCCCGCCGACGAGGTCCGCGCCGGCGAGCAGCGCCTGCTCCAGCAGGTCCGCCGTCCCCGGCTCCCGCAGGATGCCGGCCTGCGGGAACGCCACGACCTCCACCGCGGCGCGGTCCCGGTGGGCCTCGCGTGCGGCGAGGACGCCCTCGAGCCGCTCCAGCCCCGAGTCGGTGTCGACCTGGGCATGGCTGCGCACCCGCGTGGCACCGGACGCGATCGTGCGGCCGAGCGTGTACGTCGCCCGGTCGGCGACCGGCTTCTCCGCGCTGCGCCAGTTGGCCCGGTCGTTCTCCACCAGCCCGGCCAGCCCCGGCCCGGCCGTGTGCGGACGGAACGGCAGGCCGAGCCGGGTCGAGTCCAGGTGGGCGTGGACGTCGGCCAGCGCCGGCAGCAGGACGCCGCCCCGGCCGTCGGCCTCCGGGGTCCCCGCGGGCGCCTCCAGGGACGGCCCGATCGCCGCGATGCGCCCGGCTGCGACCAGCACGTCGACGCCCTCCCCACTGGGCTCCCGGGGCCAGGCCCGGACGTCGCGGACGAGGAGATCGCCGGGTGTGGAGAGATTCGTCACCGTCGGACCGTAACCCCCGCCCGTGGACGCCGTTGAGCAGGTACCACCCGCGGAGGCCGGGCCGCCCACCCCCGGATCCGGCCTCGCGGGTGGCCCCTCGTCGTCCGAACCGCGGAGGAACTCCCCGATGCACTCGACCTGCCGCCGCTCCCGCCCGGGCTCCCGGCTGATCGCCGCCCTGGCCGGAGCCGCGCTCGGCGTCACCGCCCTTGCCGGTAGCGCGGGCGCCGCGGGCGCCTCGGCCGCCGAACCGGCCGACGTCCAGGACTACCTGGCCGACCAGCTCGCCGCCCTGGACGACGTCACGCCGGTGTACGTGATGGTGCACGGCACGGACGTCGCGGCGGCCACGGCCGCGGCCGAGGCCACCGGGATGCGGCTGGTCACCACGTTCGACAAGGTCGGCGTCGCGGTCGCCGAGGGCACCCGCGCCCAGGTCGAGGCGGCCCGGACCCAGCCGGGCGTCACCTACCTGGAGGGCAACACGCCGATCGAGTTCACGCTCGCCACGTCGAACACGGCGACGCGTGGCGCCGAGGCGGTGGCGACGATGACCGGCGCGAACGGCCTGCCGCTGGACGGCAGCGGCGTGTCGGTCGCGGTCATCGACTCGGGCATCGACCCCACCCACCCGTTCTTCCGCAACCCCGACGGCTCCAGCGCCGTCGTCGCGAACCTCAAGAGCCTGTGCCTGGACGAGTCCACCACGTCCACCGACTGCGTGGTCCGGCTGCCGGACGCCGTGGACACCGACACCCTCTCCGTCGGCGGCCACGGCACGCACGTGAGCGGCATCGTCGCCGGCCGGCCGACGACCCTGCTCGACGGCACGCGGCTCCAGGGCGCGGCGCCGGGGGCCAGCCTGGTGTCGATCTCGACCGGCGCCGTCCTGTTCATCATCGGCGCCGACTCCGCGCTGAACTGGGTGCTGGAGAACCACCAGGCTCCGTGCGGGGAGGGCGTCCCGGCCGCCGAGTGCCCGCCGATCAAGGTGACGAACAACTCCTACGGCCCGGTGGGTGGCGGCGAGTTCGACCCGCGCTCGGCGACCGTGAAGCTGCAGCGTGCGCTGGCCGCCGAGGGCGTCGCCACCGTCTGGGCGGCCGGCAACGACGGCGGTGACGGCTCGGAGAGCCTGACGAACCCGGCGGGGCAGGACCCGACCGGCGGCATCCTCTCGGTCGCCTCGTACTACGACGAGGGCACCGGCACCCGGGACGGCAAGATCAGCGACTACTCCTCGCGCGGCGCGGCGGCCGACCCCTCGACGTGGCCGGACGTGTCCGCCCCCGGTGAGGACATCGAGTCCTCGTGCCGGCCGACCATGCCGATCTGCATGACCGGCCTCGCGCCGAACAACGGCCCGGGTCTGCTGGATGTCGGCACGTTCAACACGATCAGCGGGACGTCGATGGCCGCCCCGCACATCGCCGGCATCGTCGCGCAGCTGTTCCAGGCCGACCCCACCGCCACCCCGGCCGAGGTCGAGGCGGCGATCAAGGGGACGGCGTACCGGTACACCGACGGCGCCGCGTACACCACGGTCGGCGGCTACCAGACCTCCTTCGACAAGGGCACCGGCCTGGTCGACGTGGTCGCCGCGGTGAACAGCCTCACCGGGCAGGCGGCCACGACGACGAAGGCCAAGCGCGGCAAGGGCTCGCGCAGCTAGACGGCCCCGGTCCTCGCCGGGACCGGTAACAGGGGGAAGGCCCCGCATCGCCTCGGGTGGTGCGGGGCCCTCCTGCGTGGGCGGGCCCGCTAACCCCTGATCCACCGATGAATGACGGCGTGGTGCAGCGCGGCTGGAAGATCAAACGCCCTCTGACTTGGGGTGACGCGGCTTGCGGCAGACCAACGTCAAGATCGCATGACCTGAAACCGGCAGCCCAGACACGCCCAACCCCCAGTCACGGGCCCCGCCCCAGAGCGGTTCCGCGGAACCGCTCAACACCGGCCGGACGGTGGATCCGAGCCGACAGCGCGCACCGTCACGGCAAAGCCGGCAGATGGTGACGACGGTCTTCAGTCCTCACGGGACCGGGCAAAGGTCAACGTCTCGCCACGGGCCCCACCCATCCACACGTCCTGGCAGGCCATTGCCATCTGCTCCAAACCGTCGACCACCGTGCCGAAGACGTTCCCCGGCACCCAGCCCTGGTCCCCGTTGACGAGCAGGTTGTTGCGCCCGTAGAAGAGTGCCAGGTCGACGATCGTGTCGAGCCGCATGTGCTCCGCGTCGCTCTCGTACCCGTACGCGGGTGTGACCAGCGTGGTGGATTCGAAGGTGAAGTAGCACAAGTCGCCCGGGATCGGGGTGATCGTTGTGTTCTCCGCGCCCGGCTCCACCGACGCGAACGGCTGCAGCAGCGTGTAGATCTCGTTGCGCGCGTACTTGCCGTGGAACACCTGGTTCGAGAGCGGCAACGCGTCCCACACGGCCTGCGCCGTCCGCGGAGCCTCCTCGTCCAGCAGCCGCGCCGTGCAGGACACGCCGCGCTTGTCGAGGGTGACGGTGATGTACCGGGCCATCGGGACCTCCTGTTTCTGCCGCCCGGGTGACCGGCCGGCGCGGCGACTGATGGACTGGACTCCGGCGGGCGTCAGCTGCGCCGAACGAGGGCGGGGGCCAGCGTCCACCCGGCGGCCACCTCGTACGCGCGGGCGGCCCGCAGCACCAGGGCGTCGGCGTGCCGGGGGCCGACGATCTGCAGGCCGACCGGCAGGCCCGCCGCGGTCAGCCCGCACGGCACGCTCACAGCTGGCTGCTGGGTCATGTTGAACGGGTACGTGTACGGCGTCCAGCTCGTCCAGTGGTCGCTCGGCCACCCGCTCGGCGCGTCCCGCCCCGTCTCGAACGCCGTGATCGGCAGCGTCGGCGTCAGCAGCAAGTCGTAGGTCTCGTGGAAGCGACCCATCCGCACGCCGAGGTCCGTCCGCAACGCGGTCGCGTCCAGGTATCCGGACGCACTGACGGGGCCGGTCTCCTCGATGCCGCGCCGCAGACCCGGGTCGACGCGCTCCAGCGCTCCGTCACCGCAGGCCGCGACAACCTTGGCGGCGCCGGCGAACCACAGCACCTCGAACGCCTCCACAGGCTCGGCGAACCCGGGGTCGACCTCCTCGACCACGGCGCCGGCTTCCTCCACCACCCGCGCGGCGGCGCGGACCAGACCCTCGACCTCCGGGTCGTTGCGGACGTAGCCGAGCGTGGGCGAGAACGCGACCCGCAGACCCCGGACGCCGTCGTCCAGGCCGTCCAGGAAGGACCCGACCGGGGTCGGCAGCGCGGACCAGTCGCGGCTGTCGAAGCCGGTGATGATGTCCAGCAGCAGCGCCGTGTCGGTCACCGTGCGCGTCATCGGGCCGGCGTGCGCCAGCGTGCCGAACGGGCTCGCCGGGTACATCGGCACCAGGCCGTAGGTGCCTTTGAACGCGACCGTGCCGGTGAAGGCCGCCGGAATGCGCACCGACCCGCCACCGTCGGTGCCGACCGACCAGGGCCCCATCCCCAGACCCACGGCCGCGGCACTGCCGCCGCTGGACCCGCCGGCCGTCAGCCGCGCGTCCCACGGGTTGCCAGTGGCTCCGTGCCGGGAGGAGTCGGTGACGCCCTTCCAGGCGAACTCCGGCGTCGTCGTCTTCCCCAGCAGCACCGCACCCGCCTCCCGGAGCCGCGCCACGGCCGGGGCGTCGTCCGGCCAGGGCCCGGCCTCGTCGATCAGGTGCGAGCCCCGCAGAGTGGGCCAGCCCCGGGTGAGGAAGATGTCCTTGATGGAGGCCGGGACGCCGTCCGCCGGGCTCAGCGGGACGCCGTCCCGCCATCGCCGCTCGGACGCGCGGGCGGCGGTCAGCGCCGCGTCGGCGTCGACGAGCACGAAGGCGTTGACGTCCTTGTCCAGGCGCTCGATCTGCTCCAGCGCCGCGCGGGTCGCCTCGACCGGGGAGACGGTCCGCTGCCGGTAGGCGTCCACCAGCTCGGCGGCCGTCATCCAGGCGAGGTCGTTCACGGCAGAGTCACTGTGAGCAGGGCTGCTCATCGAACCTCCCGGGAGCCGACGGCGGCCGCCGACGCGGACGGCACGAACCCGAGCCGCTTGTCCACGACGTTGACGAGCGGCTGGCCATCCAGCCAGCGCCGGGCGTTGTCGGCGAACTGCCGGGCCAAGGCGTCTCGCCATCCGACGACGTCACCCGACATGTGAGGAGTAATGGTGAGGTTCGGGGCGTCCCACAGCGGGCTGTCCGGCGGCAGCGGCTCGGTCTCGAAGACGTCGAGCGTCGCGGCCGCGAGCTCTCCTGCCCGCAACGCCTCCAGCAGGTCGCTCTCGACCACGGCGGCGCCCCGCCCGACGTTGACCAAGTGCGCGGTCGTCTTCATCGCGGCCAGCGTGCGGCGGTCGACCAGGCCGCGGGTCTGCGGTGTCAGCGGCGCGACGACGACGACGTGGTCGGCCCAGCCGACATGGTCGGCCAGCGAGGCACTCTCCACGACGGTGCCGAAGTCAAGGTCGTCGTCGCGGGGGGTGCGGCCCGCACCCCGGACCTCCATGCCGACGGCGCGCAGCAGGCGGGCGGTCTCGCGGCCGATGGCGCCCGTCCCGACGATGAGGGCGGTCGCCCCCTGCACCGTCAGCGTCTCGCGGTGCAGCCAGACGCGTTGGCGCTGCAGGTCGTGGCTCCGGCGCCCGTCCTTGGCGTGCGCCAGCACCGCCATCAGGACGTACTCGGCGATCGGCCGGTCGAAGACCCCGCGCGCGTTGGTGACGACGACGTCCGAGTCGGCCAGCTCGTCGAACAGCAGCTTGTCGACGCCGGCGGCGGCTACGTGGATCCACTCCAGCGGGCCGACCTCGTCCCAGACGTCGCGCACGGCGCTGGAGAAGAAGTCCCATAGGAACAGGGCGTGCGCGTCGCGGACAGCCTCCGCCAGTCCTCGGGCATCCACGTAGGAGACCTCGGCGCGAGCCTCGACCTCCGTCATGTGCGGCGGCCGGTCCTCCGCGGTGGAGCAAAGGACGACGATGCGGGCAGGCAGATCGCTCAGCGGCACGGGCACCTCCATGCCGCGACGCGGCATTGGGCTGGCGGGACGCCGGTCACCGTATGAATCGACTCGAAGGATTGTCAACAATCAGACCAGTGCGCCATCATGCGCGCGTGGGAAACCTCACGCCAGGTGGCCGGTTCGATGAACTGCCCGACGGCCCGGCCGACATCACCGCGATCGGTGTCGTCGCACCCTACGACATGGCGCTCGACCACGAGCTCCGCCGCTGGGCGCCGCCGGACGTCTCGATGCTGTTCACGCGCACGCCGTACCACCCGCTGCCGGTCACCGTGGAAATGGCGGAGCGAGTCGCCTCCGACATCGACGTGCGCGACGGCATCCGGAACCTCTCGAGCGTCGCCCCGGACGCCTACGTGTACGCCTGCACCTCCGGCAGCTTCGTGCACGGGCTCGCCGGCGAGCGGGCGCTGCGGGAGGCAATGCACGAGGCCGGCGCCCAGGTGGCCGTGACGGCCGCCGGCTCGCTCCTGGAGGCGCTGCGACACCTCGGCGTGAGCCGCATCGCGGTGGCCACTCCGTACGATGCGGCGGTCACCGAGCGCATGCACGCGTTCCTCGGCGAGGCCGGGGTCGAGGTGGTTGCCAGCGCACACCTCGGCCTGACCGAACGTATCTGGCGGGTGCCGTACCGGACCACCGCCGAGGTCGTCGCGAGCGTGGACGACGACCGGGCGGAGGCCGTTGTGGTGTCCTGCACCAACCTCGCCACCTATGACCTCGTTGCGCCCATGGAGCGCCGGCTCGGCAAGCCGGTCGTCAGCGCCAACCAGGCGACGGTCTGGGAGGTGCTGCGCGCGCTCGGCCGTCAGGCGGTAGGCGAAGGGCAGCGCTTGGTCGAGGCGACCATGACGCCCGCCGGGGGAACGGCCTGAGCGGGATGGACCGGACAGAAGGAGCGATCATGACGACACGAGCGGTTGTGCAGGAGGCCGAGTACACGCGCCGGCTGGAGAAGGTCCGCGCACGGATGGCGGATCGGTCGTTCGCCGCGCTCGTCGTCACCGATCCGGCCAACATCTGCTACCTGACCGGGTACAACGCAGTGTCGTACTACATGCCCCAGTGCCTGGTCGTCCCGGCCGAGGGTGACATCGTCCTGTTCGCCAGGGCCATGGACGCCAACGGCGCGCTACGGACTGCTCAGGCCCTGCGCGCCGACCAGGTCGAAGGGTACTCCGAGGAGCTCGTGCACCAGCCGGACCGCCATCCGTTCGACTGGATCAGTCGGCGGATGCTGGAGCGCGAACTGGTCCCCACTGAGCCCCGCCACCTTGTCGGAATCGAAAGCGATTCCCACTACTTCTCTCCCCGGGCGTACCTGGCGCTGCGAAACGGCCTGCCGGGACTGGCGCTGCAGGACAGCCGGGAGCTCGTGAACTGGGTGCGCCTGGTGAAGTCCCCGGCCGAGGTGGAGCACATGCGGATCGCCGGCACGATCGCCCAGCGGGCGATGGAGGTCGCGCTGGACGCCGTCCGGCCGGGCCGCCGGCAGTGCGACGTCGTCGCCGAGATCCTGGCCGCCCAGGCCTGCGGCACGCCGGAGCACGGCGGGGACTACCCGGCGCTGGTGCCGATGCTCCCCACCGGGGAGGCGGCCGGCACGCCGCACCTGACGTGGACCGACGACGTGTTCCGGGAGGGTGAGGCGACCGCGATCGAGCTCGCCGGCGTCTACCGTCGCTACCACGCCCCGCTCGCCCGCACGATCATGCTCGGCGAGCCGCCGGACCGGCTGATCGACACCGCCGCCGCGGTCACGGAGGGAATGGGGGAGGTTCTCCACGCGGCCAAGCCAGGCCGCACCGTGCACGAGCTGCACGCGCTGTGGGACGCCGTCATCCGGTCCTACGGCCTGACCAAGGAGTCCCGGATCGGCTACTCCATCGGCTTGGGGTACCCGCCCGACTGGGGCGAACACACGATCAGCCTGCGCGACGGCGAGCACACCGAGCTTCAGGCCGGCATGTGCTTCCACGTCATCCTCGGCATGTGGATGGACAACTGGGGCTACACGCTCTCCGAACCGATCGTGGTGACCGAGGACGGCACCGAGCGCCTCACGGACCTGCCCCAGCAGCTGACGATCAGGAAGTGAGGTCCCCATGACGACGGC
>JBMOMI010000103.1:0-9951 GCA_049325235.1 Actinomycetota bacterium
GCGCCCTGGCCCGCACCCAGGCCGAGCACGTGGCCGCCGCGCTGCGCGCCGCGACCGGGCGTGACGTCGAGCTCGTCGAGATCGTCACGGCCGGCGACACGTCCTCCGCGCCGCTGGCCGCCATCGGCGGCACCGGCGTGTTCGTCTCGGCGCTGCGCGAGGCGCTGCTCGCCGGGCGGGTCGACCTCGCCGTCCACTCGCTGAAGGACCTGCCGACCGGCCCGGCCGACGGCCTGACGCTCGCGGCGACACCGCCCCGCGAGGACCCGCGGGACGTGCTCGTCGCCCGCGACGGGCTCACGCTGGCCGAGCTCGGCGCCGGCGCCCGGGTCGGCACCGGCTCGCCCCGCCGCGCCGCCCAGCTGCGGGCGCTGGGCCTCGGGCTGGAGGTGGTCGACATCCGCGGCAACGTCGACACCCGGCTGCGGTACGTCGCCGACGGCACGCTGGACGGCGTCGTCCTGGCCCGGGCCGGGCTGCTGCGCGTCGGCCGCGCCGACGAGGTGACCGAGGTGCTCGACCCGCTGCAGATGCTCCCCGCGCCCGGACAGGGCGCGCTCGCCGTCGAGTGCCGCACCGACGACGCCGCCACCCTGGCCGCCTGCGCCGGGCTGGACGACGCGGCCACCCGCGCCGCCGTCACCGCCGAGCGGGCGCTACTCGCCGCGCTGGAGGCCGGGTGCACCGCGCCGGTCGGCGCGCTGGCCGACCTCGCGCTGGGGGAGGCCGGGGAAGAGCTGTTCCTGCGCGCGGTGGTCGCCGCGCCGGACGGCGGCGCCGTGCTGCGCCGCTCGGCCACCGGCAGACCCGGGGGCGCGGCCGACCTCGGTCGCGCCCTGGCCGCCGAGCTGCTGGCCGACGGAGCCGCGGAACTCGTCTTTGCGTCCGGAGGAACAGCGGACCACGAAGTCTTTGCTGAAGCGACAGAGCACCACGACACGGCGGCGACAGCCGCCTGGAGGACTGAGAAGTGACCGCCCGCACCGCCAAGAAGAAGCCCCTCGGCAGCGTCGCGTTCGTCGGCGCCGGCCCGGGCGACCCCGGCCTGCTCACGGCGCACGCCGCGGAGCTGCTGGGCTCCGCCGAGGTCGTGGTCGTCGACCAGGGCTCGAGCGCCGAGGCGCTCGCGGCGCGCACGTGCGCCGAGGTCGAGGTCATCGACGCCACCTTCGGCGAGAACGGCCAGCCGCTGAGCCACGCGGCCCGGGCCCGGCTCGTCGTGCGGGCCGCCAAGGCCGGGCAGCGCGTCGTGCGGCTCCTGGACGGCGACGGCGTCACCTTCTCCGGCCTCGCCGAGGAGATGCTCGCCTGCCGCAAGGCCGGCGTCCCGTTCGAGGTCGTCCCGGGCGTCTCGCCGTCCGCGGCCGTGCCCGTCTACGCCGGGGTGCCGCTGAGCACCCGGGGGACCTCCGCCGTCCACGTCGTCGACGCCACCGGCCGGATCGCGGCCGACGCGCTCACCTCCGCCGCGGACACCGTCGTGCTGCTCGGTGGCCCGGACGACATGGTCGTCGCCTCCGAGGTGCTCGTGGACGCCGGGCGGGACCCGGGCGAGGAGATCAGCATCACCGCCGCCGGGACCACGACCGAGCAGCGCACCGTGGTCACCACCCTGGGGTCGGTGTCCGCGACGCTGCGGTCGGCGGGGACGTCGCTGACCGGCTCGCTCGTCGGCGTCGTCGGCGCCGGCGTCGAGCTGCGGGACCGCGCGTCGTGGTTCGAGACCAAGCCGCTGTTCGGCTGGCGGGTGCTCGTGCCGCGCACCCAGCAGCAGTCCGCCGGCACCGTCGAGCGACTGGCCGCCTACGGGGCGGTCAGCGAGGTCGTCCCGACCATCTCGGTCGAGCCGCCCCGCACCCCGCACCAGATGGAGAAGGCCGTCAAGGGCCTGGTCACCGGCCGCTACGAGTGGATCGGCTTCACGTCGGTCAACGCCGTGCGGGCGATCCGCGAGAAGTTCGTCGAGTTCGGCCTGGACGCGCGGGCGTTCTCCGGTCTCAAGGTCGCCGCGGTCGGCGGGGCGACGGCCCAGGCGCTGCGCGAGTGGGGCATCGAGCCCGACCTCGTGCCGTCCGGCGAGCAGTCCGCCAAGGGCCTGCTCGCGGACTGGCCGCCGTACGACGAGGTGCTCGACCCGATCAACCGCGTGTTCCTGCCGCGCGCCGACATCGCCACCGACACGCTGGTCGCCGGGCTGCAGGCCGCCGGCTGGGAGGTGGACGACGTCACCGCCTACCGCACCGTGCGCGCGGCCCCGCCGCCGGCGCCGGTGCGCGACGCCATCAAGAGCGGCGCGTTCGACGCGGTCGTGTTCACGTCGTCCTCGACGGTGCGCAACCTCGTCGGCATCGCCGGCAAGCCGCACCCGTCCACCGTCGTCGCGTGCATCGGGCCGGCCACGGCCAAGACCGCCGAGGAGCACGGGCTGCGGGTCGACGTCCTGGCGCCCGAGGCGTCGAGCGCGGCGCTCGTGGACGCCCTCGCCGAGTACGGCACCGGGCTGCGGGCCAGCGCGCTCGAGGCCGGCGAGCCGGTGCTGCGGCCCAGCGAGCGGAAGCAGTCGGCGCGGCGCAAGGCGCGCTGATGGCCGTCCCGGCCGACCGGTTCGTCCAGCGGCCACGCCGGCTGCGGCAGTCCGGTCCGCTGCGGGCCCTCGTGCGGGAGACGCGGCTGGCGCCCGAGCAGCTCGTGCTGCCGCTGTTCGTCAAGGAGGGGCTGGCCGACCCGGCGCCGATCGCGAGCATGCCCGGCGTCGTCCAGCACTCGGCGTCGTCGCTGCTCGACGCCGCCGCCGAGGCCGTCGAGGCGGGGGTCGGCGGGCTCATGCTGTTCGGCGTCCCGGCGCGGCGGGACGCGACCGGCTCGTGCGCCACGGACCCGGACGGCGTGCTCAACGCCGCGCTGCGCTCGGTGGTCGGCGAGGTCGGCGACCGGACCGTCGTGATGGCCGACCTGTGCCTCGACGAGTTCACCGACCACGGGCACTGCGGCGTGCTCGACGCGGCCGGCCGGGTGGACAACGACGCCACGCTGGAGCGGTACGCGTCGATGGCCCTGGCGCAGGCCGACGCCGGGGCCCACGTGCTCGGGCTCTCGGGGATGATGGACGGCCAGGTCGGCCACGTGCGGGCCGCGCTGGACGCCGCCGGCCGCACCGACGTCGTCCTGCTGGCGTACGCGGCGAAGTACGCCTCGGCGTTCTACGGCCCGTTCCGGGACGCCGTGGAGTCCGCGCTGACCGGGGACCGCCGCACCTACCAGCAGGACCCGGCGAACGCCGTCGAGGCGCGGCGGGAGGTGCGGCTGGACGTCGCCGAGGGCGCGGACGTCGTCATGGTGAAGCCGGCGCTGCCGTACCTGGACGTGCTGGCGTCGGTGGCGGCGTCCGTCGACGTGCCGGTGTGGGCGTACCAGGTCTCGGGGGAGTACGCGATGGTCGAGGCGGCCGCGGCGGCCGGCATGATCGACCGGGAGCGGGCTCTGCTGGAGACGCTGACCTCGATCCGCCGCGCCGGTGCCGGCGCGGTGCTGACCTACTGGGCCACCGAGGCCGCGCGGCTGCTCCGCTGACCCCCGCCCCCGCAATAACCAGGGTTGTTGCCACGAGCATCGCCTCGTAGCGGCAACAACCCTGGTTATTGCGGTTGGGGCGGGGCGTGGGTCAGGCCTGCCGCACCGCGCTGACGTCGAGGGTCAGGCGCACCTTCTCGCTGACCAGCACGCCGCCGGTCTCGAGCGCGGCGTTCCAGGTGAGGCCGAAGTCCTTGCGGTTGACGTCGAGCTCGGCGGAGAAGCCGGCGCGGACGTTGCCGAACGGGTCGGTGGCCACGCCGTGGAACTCCACGGGCAGGGTGACGGGACGGGTGACGTCCTTGATCGTCAGCTCGCCGTCGACGAGGTACCGGTCGCCGTCCGCGCGCACGCCGGTGGAGACGAAGCGGATCTGCGGGTACGTCTCGGCGTCGAAGAAGTCGGCCGAGCGCAGGTGCGCGTCGCGGTCGGCGTTGCGGGTGTCGATCGAGGCGACCGCGATGGCGGCGGTGGCCGAGGACGACGCGGCGTCCTCGCCGACGACGATCGTGCCGTCGACGTCGCTGAAGCTGCCGCGCACCTTCGTCACCATCGCGTGGCGCGCGGTGAAGCCGATCTCGCTGTGCGCCGGGTCGACGACGTAGGTGCCGGGGGTGAGGCCGGCGGGCAGGGTGGTGGTGGTGGTCTCGGTCATGGATCTTCCTCCGGGTCGGTTCGGGCGGGTGCCCGCGGACATCCTGCCGCAACCTCATTGACAGTTCAACTATTCCTCCGGCCGGGGCCACGGTTACGATGCGCTGCGTGACGAGGTGGCTCAGCGAGGCGGAGCAGCAGGTCTGGCGCGCCTTCCTCGAGGCCAACCAGCGGCTGTGGGACAAGCTCGCCCGCGAGCTGGACGACGAGAGCGACCTGTCGCTCGCCGAGTACGAGATCCTCGTCCGGCTCTCGGAGGTCGAGGGCTGGTCGCTGCGGATGTCCGAGCTGGCCGACCGGCTCGTGCACTCCCGCAGCCGGCTGACCCACACCGCGCGCCGGATGGAGGAGCGCGGCCTGGTGCGCCGCGAGGCCTGCCCCGCCGACGGCCGCGGCGTCCTGTGCGTGATGACGGACGCCGGGTACGCCGAGCTCGTCAAGGCCGCCCCGGTGCACGTCGAGGGCGTGCGGACCCACCTGTTCGACCAGCTGACCCCGGACGAGGTGGCTGCCCTGGGGTCGGCGATGCGCAAGGTCCGGGAGCACCTGCGCACGGCGTGAGCGCGCACCCCCGCCGGGCACCGGCGGCCGCGGTGGCACGATCGGCGGCGTGACCTACCCCGCCGACGCCCCCGCCTCCCGCGCCCTGTTCGACCGTGCCCTGGCCGTCATCCCCGGGGGCGTGAACTCCCCGGTGCGCGCGTTCCGCGCGGTCGGCGGGACGCCGCGGTTCGTCGCCCGCGCCGCCGGGCCCTACCTGTACGACGCCGACGGCCGCGAGTACGTCGACCTGCTGTGCTCCTGGGGCCCGATGATCCTCGGCCACGCCCACCCGGACGTCCTCGCGGCGGTCACCGAGGCCGCCGCGCGCGGCTTCTCCTTCGGCACGCCGAGCGAGAACGAGGTCGCCCTGGCCGAGGAGATCGTGGCGCGCGTCCCTCCGGTCGAGCAGGTGCGGCTGGTCAGCAGCGGCACCGAGGCCACGATGAGCGCCATCCGGCTCGCGCGCGGGGTCACCGGCCGCGAGGTCGTGGTGAAGTTCGCCGGCCACTACCACGGCCACGTGGACTCGCT
This sequence comes from Actinomycetota bacterium, assembly GCA_049325235.1. Lineage (GTDB taxonomy): Bacteria > Actinomycetota > Actinomycetes > Actinomycetales > SCSIO-59966 > SCSIO-59966. Next base: position 5,299 of record JBMOMI010000103.1, read on the forward strand.
GCTGGCGTCCGCCGGATCCGGCGTGGCGACGTTCGCCCTGCCCGACACGCCGGGGGTGACCGGCGCGAGCGCCGCCCAGACGCTCGTGCTGCCCTACAACGACGTCGCCGCGGTCGAGGAGGCGTTCGCCGTCCACGGCGAGCGCATCGCCGCGGTGATCACCGAGGCCGCCGCCGGCAACATGGGGGTCGTCCCGCCGGCGCCCGGGTTCACCGCCGCCCTGCGCCGGATCACCCGCCGGTACGGCGCCCTGCTGGTCAGCGACGAGGTGATGACCGGCTTCCGCGTGTCGGCGTCCGGCTGGTTCGGCCTGGAGCCCGGCACCGACGAGCAGCCCACCGCCGCCGACATCTACACGTTCGGCAAGGTGATGGGCGGCGGCTTCCCGGCCGCGGCGTTCGGCGGCAGCGTCGAGGTGATGGCGCACCTGGCCCCGGCCGGGCCGGTGTACCAGGCCGGCACGCTGTCCGGGAACCCGGTCGCCACCGCCGCCGGCCTGGCCACCCTGCGCGGCTGCACCGCCGCCGTCTACGAGCACGTGGACGACGTCGCGCGGCAGATCTCGGGCGCCGCGTCCGCGGCGCTGGCCGAGGCCGGCGTCCCGCACGTGGTCAACCACGCCGGCAGCATGTTCAGCGTCTTCTTCACGGGCCGGGCACAGGTCAGCGACTTCGACGACGCCCGCGACCAGGACCTCGAGGCGTTCCGCGCGTTCTTCCACGCGATGCTCGCCCGCGGCGTCCACCTGCCGCCGAGCGCGTTCGAGGCGTGGTTCTGCTCCGCCGCCCACGACGAGCAGGCGGTCGGCCGGGTGCTCGACGCGCTGCCGCACGCCGCGAAGGCCGCGGCTGAGGCGTCCTCCGGCTGACCTGGCCCCGCTGGCACCTCCCGCGGTTTGGGACACTGGCGGCCATGGCGAGGACGACCGTGCACCTGCTGCGCCACGGCGAGGTGCACAACCCCGAGGGGGTGCTGTACGGGCGCCTGCCCGGGTACCGGCTGTCCGAGCTCGGCCTCGAGATGGCCGAGCGGGTCGCCGAGCACCTGCTCGGCGGCGGCCACGACGTCGCGCTCCTGGTGTCCTCGCCGCTGGAGCGGGCCCAGCAGACCGCCGCGCCGACCGGCCGGGCCTTCGGGCTCGAGGTGCACACCGACGACCGGCTGATCGAGGCCGGCAACCACTTCCAGGGGCTGACGTTCGGCGTCGGCGACGGTGCGCTGCACCACCCGCGGCACTGGTGGCACCTGCGCAACCCGCTGACGCCGTCGTGGGGGGAGCCCTACCGGGAGATCGCGCGCCGCATGCTCGCCGCCGCGGCGGACGCCGCCGCCCACGTCGAGGGCCGCGAGGCCGTGCTCGTCAGTCACCAGCTGCCGATCTGGACCGCCCGCTCGGCGGTGGAGGGACGCCGGCTCTGGCACGACCCGCGCCGCCGGCAGTGCTCGCTGGCCAGCCTGACGTCGATCCACTACCAGGACGGCCGCGTCGTCGGCACCAGCTACTCCGAGCCTGCCGGCGACCTGCTGCCGGGCGCCAACAAGGTGGCCGGCGCATGAGTCGGCTGGTCGCCGTCCTGCTGGCCGGTGCGGTTGCCCTCGCCGGCTGCTCCACCTCGGACAGCCTGTCGCAGCAGGCCCGCGCCGGGGACTCCAAGAACTACGTCTCCGGCGACGGCACGGTCAGCACGGTCCCGGCCGCCGAGCGCGAGGAGCCCGTCGAGCTGGCCGGCACCACCGCCGAGGGTGACCAGGTGGACGTCGCGGCCTGGCGGGGCGACGTCGTCGTCCTCAACGTCTGGTACGCCGCGTGCGCGCCGTGCCGGGCCGAGGCACCCGACCTGGCCGAGGTCTCGGCGGAGTACGCAGACCGGGGTGTGCGGTTCCTCGGGATCAACACCCGGGACGACGCGGCCGGCGCCCAGGCGTTCCAGCGCACCTACGGCATCGAGTACCCCAGCGTGCTCGACGCCACCAGCGGCGCGGCGCTGCTGTCGCTGCGCGGGAAGGTGCCGCCGCAGGCGGTGCCCACGACCCTGGTGCTGGACGCCGAGGGCCGGGTGGCCGCGCGGGCCCTCGGCCGCATCGACGGATCGACCCTGCGAGGCCTGCTGGACGACGTCCTGGCGGAGGAGGGACCGGCGTGAGCATCGGCTCGGCGTTCGCCGACACGGTCCTGTCCGGCCCGCTGCTGATGGCCCTGCCCGTCGCCGCGCTGGCCGGCCTCGTGTCGTTCGCCTCGCCCTGCGTGCTGCCGCTGGTGCCCGGCTACCTCGGCTACGTCACCGGTCTCAGCGGGCAGGACCTCCAGACGCAGCCGCGGCGCCGCGTCGTGACCGGCACGGTGCTGTTCGTCCTCGGCTTCACGGCCGTCTTCGTCGCGCTCGGCGCGGCGTTCGCGGCCGTGCTCGGCCTGACGCTGCAGCAGGGCTCGGCCGGCCGGGGAGCCCTGCTCACCGTCGCGTACTGCCTGGGCCTCGGCCTGCCGTTCGTGGCCGTGGCCGCCGGCCTGGGCCGCGGGGTCCGCACCTTCGACCTGCTGCGCCGGCACCGTCTCACGCTCGCCCGCGCCGGCGGAGGCATGCTCGTCGTCGTCGGGCTGCTGCTCGTCACCGGCGTCTGGACGGCGTGGATGAACGCCCTGCAGGGAAGCATCTCCGGCGGCGCACGATCCGCGTCAACGAGCCGCTCGAGGTCGGGAACGCCCACGTGTACCTGGCGGGCAACGGGTACGGGCCGCGCATCACCGTGCGGGACGGCAACGGCGACGTGGCGTTCGCCGACCAGGTGCCGTTCCTCGCCCAGGACGGCAACTACACCTCGACCGGCGTGGTGAAGGCCGCGGACGCCGCACCCCGGCAGGTCGGGCTGCGCGGGCTGTTCCTGCCGACGGCGGTCGTCGACCCCGAGCAGGGCCCGGTCTCGGTGTTCCCGGACGCGCGGGACCCGCGGCTGTTCCTCACCGCCTACGCCGGAGACCTCGGTCTCGACGACGGGGTGCCGCAGTCGGTGTACGAGCTGGACACCACCGAGATGGCCCAGCTGGAGCGCGAGCCCGGGACGCCGTTCAGCGTCGCCCTGGCGCCGGGCGAGAGCGTGGAGCTGCCGGACGGCGCGGGCACGGTGGAGTTCACCGAGCTGACGCGGTTCGCCGGGCTGACCATCCACCACGACCCGGGCAAGGGCGCGGCACTGGTGTTCTCGGTGCGATGGCAGGGCTGGTCGCGTCGCTGTTCGTGCCGCGGCGGCGCGTCTGCGTGCGTGCGGCCGTCGACGGCAGCGGGCGTACCGCGGTCGAGGTCGCCGCGCTGGCGCGCGGGGACGACGCCCGTCTGGTGGCGGAGACGCAGGGCGTCGAGCGGGCGCTCGACCGGCTGGCTGCCCCCGCGGGCTCGAGCACTGGGGGATGACCGTGGACCTGGCGCTGCTCAGCGACGCCCTCGTCTACTCGGCGATGGTCGTCTACACCGTGGCGATGGTGGCGTTCGCCGTCGGCCGGGGCCGGCGTCCCCGTGGCGGAGGCGGCCCCGCCCCGGGCGCGGCGCGCCGCCGGGGTCGCGGTGGCCCTGACGTGGCTGGCGTTCCTGCTGCACGGCGCCGGTGTGGTGACCCGCGGTCTGTCGGTGAGCCGGGTGCCGTGGAGCAACATGTACGAGTTCTCCATCTCGGGCGCCGCGGTCGTCACCGGTGTCTTCCTGGTCGCGCTGCTGGTGCGCGACCTGCGCTACGTGGGCACGTTCGTCGTCGGGCCGGTGCTGCTGACCCTCGGCGTGGCCACGACCACCCTGTACACGCAGGCGAGTGCGCTGGCCCCCGCCCTGCAGAGCGAGTGGCTGGTCATCCACGTCTCGGTGGCGTTCGTCTCCAGCGCTGTTCACGATCGCGTTCTCGGCCAACATCCTGCAGCTGGTGCAGGAGCGCCGGGAGCTGGCCCGGTCGCGCGGTTCGGAGCCGTCCCGCGGGCAGTTCATGGACGCGCTGCCGCCGGCCGCCTAGCTCGAGCGCACCGCCTAACGGCTGATCGCGGTGTCGTTCCCGCTGTGGACGTTCACCCTCGTCGCGGGCGCGATCTGGGCGGAGAAGGCCTGGGGCCGCTACTGGGGCTGGGATCCCAAGGAGGTGTGGACGTTCGTCATCTGGGTCGCCTACGCCGCCTACCTGCACGCCCGCGCCACCCGCGGGTGGGACGGCCGGCGTGCCGCCTACCTGGCGATCGCCGGCTACGGGTGCGTGCTGATCAACTTCGGGGTCGTCAACGTGTTCTTCCCCGGCAACCACTCCTACGCCGGGATCGGCTGCCCCCACCTCCCCGCGTGATCAAGGAACTCGAGCGTGATCAAGGAACTCGAGCGTGATCAAGGAATCCGGGCACGCTGACGCGCTGCTTGGTTTCCTTGATCACGCCTGGATTCCTTGATCACGGGAGTCAGAGGGAGGGGCGGTCGTCGGGGGTCGAGCCGGAGCCGCCGGAGCCGGGGCCGCCGGAGCCGGGGCCGCCCTGCTCGCGGCGGCGCAGGTCCTCCTCCCAGCGCCGCAGGCGCTCCTCGTCGGCCTGCTGCCGCCGGCGGATCTCGAGCTGACGGAGGAAGCCCGGGTCGTCGTCCGGAGCGGGCCCGCGGCCGCGGACCTCGCCCGGTGCCGGGCCGCCGGTGGGGC
>JBMOMI010000104.1:0-9785 GCA_049325235.1 Actinomycetota bacterium
CGGACGCTCCGGTGAGCCTGAGCCGGTCTGCCAGGTGACAGCTGACCCCGTCGGTGGCTCCGCCCTGCCACACGGGGACCTCTGTCGAGCAGGTCGTGTCGCAGTACGTGCAGCGAGGGTGGAAGGTGCAACCGCTGGGCACGGCCAGCAGCGAGGGAGGGGACCCGGGCACCGGGGTGAGGCGGTCCGTGCGCTCGGTGTCCCGGCGCACCACGGACCCCAGGAGCGCAGCGGTGTACGGGTGCCGAGGAGCGGCGAAGACCTCTGCCGTCCTGCCCTTCTCGACGACGCGTCCCGCGTACATCACTTGCACGCGCTCGCACGTCGCGGCCACCACCCCCAGGTCGTGGGTGATCAGCAACACCGCCGTGCCGCGATCACGAGCCAGCCCGAACAAGACGTCGAGGATCTGCGCCTGGGTGGTCACGTCGAGAGCCGTGGTGGGCTCGTCGGCGATGAGCAGCGAGGGTGAGCAGGCGAGGGCGAGGGCGATGACGACACGCTGCCGCATCCCCCCGGACAACTGGTGCGGGTAAGCGTCCATCCGTCGTTCGGGCTGGGCGATCTGCACGTCGGCGAGGAGCTCGATCGCCCGCTGCCGCGCCTGCCGGCGGGAGACGCCGGTGTGCAGTCGCAGCGTCTCGATGAGCTGGCTGCCGACCGTGAACACGGGGTCGAGGGCCGTCATGGGGTCCTGGAAGACGTACCCGACGCGGCGGCCGCGCACCGCACGCAGCTCGTCCTCGCGCAGCGAGAGCAGGTCCGTACCGTCGAGGAGGACCTGGCCGGAGACGACGTGCCCGGCCGGCGGGTCGACGAGCCGCAGGATGGACAGCGCCGTCGCGGACTTGCCGGAGCCGGACTCGCCGACGATGGCCAGCCGCTCACCCCGGTCCACATCGAACGACACGCCGTCGACCGCCTTGACGACCCCCTCGGCCGTGACGAAGTACGTACGCAGGTCACGGACGGATAGCAACGGTGCCGTGGCGGCGACCGCGCGGGCACCGTCGACGTCGACGTCGAGACCACCCTCCATCGGCCCTCCAGGTGATTGACCGGGTGCGGGACGCCAGACTAGCCCTCGGAAGCCACCGCCAGGCGGTCCCGAGCCGGTCCGGTGGCGCTGCTCAGACGACGGCTCCGTCGTCGTCGTCCGGGTCGCGCCGGCTCGGCATCCGCAGCACGAGGGACACGAACCCGGCGACGAACGCGCCGATCGCGAGGAGGATCAGTACCTGCGGCACGCTGCGCCAGAACAGCGCGGTCAGCAGGAAGAACAACGGCGAGCCCAGTACCCCGGCCCACGACAGCGTGGTCACCAGGTCGCCGCGGGGCAGCGGCGGCGGCTCCGGAGGGACGAACCCCTCCTCCTCGTCCTCCGGCTCGGGTGCCGCGGCGGCGTGCCGGGCGGCCTCACCGCCGACGTGCGAGGCGACCCCGTCCCACTCCTCGACGGTGCCGTCGTCCGGGGCCTGCGCGTCGTCGGGGTCCTCGCCGGAGTCGTCGGCGTCCTCGGACGCCGGCCACGGGCCTACGGGAGGTCCGTCGGTGTCCCAGTGCGCGACGATGTCCGCCCACGCCGCCTCGACGTCGACGCCGCCGTCGTCGTCCCGGTCGCGGGGCGTGCTGGTCATGTCGCCGGCACCTCGTCGACGACGCGCTGGATGAAGTCCGCGCTGCCCTTGAAGATCGTTTCGGCGTCGTGGTCGAGCGTGGCGACGTGGTAGCTGTCGTGCAGCACGACCTCGGTGACGTCGGTGGACGACACCCGGGACAGCAGCAGCGCTGTGCTCGAGGCCGGGACGACGTGGTCGACGGCCGAGCGGAACACCAGCAACGGCTGGGTCACCTCGGGCAGGTCACGCACGATGTCGCGCTGCGCCGACACCACGGAGTGCAGCGCCCGCAGCGGGAGCCGGTCGTAGCCGAGCTCGGTGACGCCCGGCTTCTTGATGTCGTCGGTGATCCCCGGGAAGGACGGCAGGACCCGGTGCATCAGCGGCAGTGACGGCAGGAGGAAGTGCTCGAACTTCACGGCCGGGTTGACGAGGACCAGCCCTGCGACGTCCCCGCCGTGCTCCTCGGCGAGCCGCAGGGACAGGGCTGAGCCCACCGACAAGCCGCCCACGACGACGGCACGGTGGTTCCTGCGCAGGGCGCGGAACTCGCGGTCCACGGTGGTGTACCAGTCCGCCCACGTGGTGACGTTGAGCTCCTGCCACGTCGTCCCGTGCCCCGGCAGTCGCGGCACCCGCACCGTGAACCCCTGGGCGGCGAGGTACTCGCCCCAGGGCCGCATGCTGCACGGGGACCCCGAGAACCCGTGGGACAGGAGGACGGCGACCTCGCCGCCGTCGTGGGAGAAGGGCTCGGCCCCGGGGACCACTGGCACGCCCTCATGGTGACACGGCGGCACAGGTCGGTCGAGGGCGCGACGGCCCTTGCGGCATCTGAAAGAGTGAGCAGTGCGTCACCCGCCTGCGGCGACGTCGGAGGCGGAGAACCGGAGGTGGGAGACAGTGTTCTACTGGTTCCTCAAGCGGATCGTGCTCGGGCCGGTCCTCAAGGCGCTGTTCCGGCCGTGGGTCAAGGGGGTGGAGAACATCCCCGAGACCGGCCCGGCGATCATTGCGAGCAACCACCTCTCGTTCTCCGACTCGATCTTCCTGCCGCTGATGGTCCCGCGGCGGATCACGTTCCTGGCCAAGTCGGACTACTTCACCGGCCGCGGCGTCAAGGGACGTACGACGGCGGCGTTCTTCAAGGGCGTCGGCCAGCTCCCGGTCGACCGCTCCGGCGGGCGGGCGAGCGAGGCCGCGCTGCGCACCGGCCTGCGCGTGCTGCGGCGCGGGGACCTGCTCGGCATCTACCCCGAGGGCACCCGCAGCCCGGACGGGCGGCTGTACCGCGGCAAGACCGGCGTCGCCCGGATGGCCCTCGAGGGCAAGGTGCCCGTGATCCCGGTGGCCATGATCGACACCGACAAGGTGCAGCCGATCGGCAAGAAGGTGCCGAACATCCGGCGGATCGGCATCGTCATCGGGACGCCGATGGACTTCTCCCGCTACGAGGGCATGGAGGGTGACCGGTTCGTCCTGCGCTCGATCACCGACGAGATCATGTACGAGCTGATGAAGCTCTCCGGGCAGGAGTACGCCGACGTCTACGCCTCGACCGTCAAGGCCCGGCTCGCTGCTGCGGCCCGCGAGCGGTTCGAGGAGCTCGCCGCCCGCGGCCGTGAGGTGCTCGCGCACGACCGGAGGGAGGCCGAGCAGGCTCGGGTGGCCGCCGGCGAGGACGAGGACCCCGCCGCCACCGCCGACTCCACCCCCAGCTCCACCGCTCCCACCCCCGCGGTGATCAAGGAATCCGAGCGTGATCAAGGAAACCGGGCGGCCGACACCGTGTAACGCGGCAGCCCGTCACGCGATGTAACCGGCAGATCCGGTCGCGACCCGGACCCCCGAGCGGGCCGCGGCCGGATCATCCATGTCGGCTCCCGGCGGTAGCGTGGCCCCATGGCCCTGACTCCCCACCGCCCGTTCGGTGCCGTGCTCACGGCGATGTGCACACCCTTCACCGCCGACGGGCAGGCCGTCGACACCGACGCCGCCCAGCGCCTGGCGGTCCACCTCGCCGACCACGGCCACGCCGGCATCGTGGTCAACGGCACGACCGGGGAGTCCCCGACGACGACCGACGCCGAGAAGGAGGCGGTGCTGCGGGCCGTGCTCGAGGCGGTGGGCGAGCGGGTCACCGTCGTCGCCGGTGCCGGCACCAACAGCACCGCCCACTCGATCGAGCTGGCCCGGCAGGCCGAGAAGGCCGGAGCGCACGGCCTGCTCGTCGTCACGCCGTACTACAACAAGCCCCCCCAAGAGGGCATCTACCGGCACTTCACGGCGGTGGCCGACGCCACCGGACTTCCGGTGATGCTCTACGACATCCCCGGCCGGTCCGGCGTCCCGATCACCACCGACACCCTGCTGCGGCTCGCCGAGCACGAGCGCATCGTGGCCGTCAAGGACGCCAAGGACGACCTGCTCGCCAGCAGCGTCGTCATGGCGAGCACGGACCTCGCCTACTACTCGGGCACCGACGCGCTGAACCTGGCGCACCTCACCCAGGGCGCCGCGGGAGTCGTCAGCGTCGTCGGCCACGTGGCGGGGGAGCACTACGCGGCGATGGTGGAGGCCGTCGAGATCGGCGACCTCGAGGCGGCGCTGGCGGTCCACCGCGCCCTGCTCCCCGTCAACGACGCGATCATGAACCGGACGCAAGGCGCCATCATGGTCAAGGCGGCGCTCGAGCTGGCCGGCGTCCTCACCAACCGCACGGTCCGCCTCCCCCTGGTCGAGGCGACCGACGACCAGGTCGCGCAGCTGCGCGGCGACCTCGAGAAGGCAGGAGTCCTGTGAGCCACCCGCACCCCGAGCTCAACGTTCCCGGGCCGCTCCCGCCGGGCGGTCTGCGTGTCGTCCCTCTCGGCGGTCTCGGGGAAGTCGGCCGCAACATGGCCGTCCTCGAGCACCAGGGCAAGCTGCTCGTCATCGACTGCGGGGTGCTGTTCCCCGAGGACCACCACCCCGGGGTGGACCTGATCCTGCCCGACTTCAGCTACATCGAGGACCGGCTGGACGACGTCCAGGCGGTGATCCTCACCCACGGCCACGAGGACCACATCGGCGCCGTGCCGTTCCTGCTGCGCCTCAAGCCCGACCTGCCGCTCGTCGGCAGCCAGCTGACGCTGGCGTTCATCGAGGCCAAGCTGCGCGAGCACCGCATCCAGCCCTACACCCTCACGGTGGGGGAGGGGCAGATCGAGCGGCTCGGGCCGTTCGAGTGCGAGTTCGTCGCCGTCAACCACTCCATCCCGGACGCCCTCGCCGTCGCCGTCCGCACCGGCGCCGGCACCGTGCTGCACACCGGCGACTTCAAGATGGACCAGCTGCCCCTGGACGGGCGCATCACCGACCTGCGGGCCTTCGCCCGCCTCGGCGAGGAGGGTGTCGACCTGTTCATGGTCGACTCCACCAACGCCGAGGTGCCCGGCTTCACCACGCCCGAGCGCGACATCGGCCCCGTGCTCGACCGGGTGTTCGCTCGGGCCGAGCGCCGCATCATCGTCGCCAGCTTCGCGTCCCACGTGCACCGGTTGCAGCAGGTCATGGACGCCGCAGCCGAGCACGGGCGCAAGGTCGCCCTGGTCGGCCGGTCGATGGTCCGGAACATGGGGGTCGCCGCCGAGCTCGGCTACCTGAGGATCCCCGACGGCGTGCTCGTCGACGTCAAGACGGTCGACGACCTGCCCGACGACCGGGTCGTGCTGATGTCGACCGGGTCCCAGGGCGAGCCGATGGCCGCACTGAGCCGGATGGCGAACCTCGACCACCGCATCCGCGTCGGCCAGGGCGACACCGTGATCCTCGCGTCGTCCCTGATCCCGGGCAACGAGAACGCCGTCTACCGGGTCATCAACGGGCTGACCCGCCTCGGCGCGACCGTCGTCCACCAGGGCAACGCGCGGGTGCACGTGTCCGGCCACGCCAGCGCCGGCGAGCTGCTCTACTGCTACAACATCGTCAAGCCGCGCAACGTCATGCCGGTGCACGGCGAGTACCGGCACCTCGTCGCCAACGCCGACATCGCGGCCCTCACCGGCGTGCCCCGCGAGAACATCGTGGTCGCCGAGGACGGGGTGGTCGTGGATCTCGTGGACGGCAAGGCGTCCATCGTCGGGGCGGTGCCGTGCGGTTACGTCTACGTCGACGGCTCCAGCGTCGGAGAGATCACCGACGCCGACCTCAAGGACCGTCGCATCCTCGGCGAGGAGGGGTTCATCTCCATCTTCGTCGCCGTCGACTCCGCCAGCGGCAAGGTCGTCGTCGGGCCCGAGATCCACGCCCGCGGCGTCGCCGAGGACGAGTCCGTCTTCGAGCCGATCAAGGACCAGATCGCCGAGGCCCTGGCGGACGCGGGGCGCGAGGGCATCGGTGACACCTACCAGCTGCAGCAGGTGGTGCGCCGCGTGGTCGGCCGCTGGGCCGGGGGCAAGCTGCGCCGCCGCCCGATGATCATCCCGGTCGTCGTGGAGGCCTGAGGCGCCCGGCGGGGGCTCAGGCGACCCGCACGCGCACCGGCGTCCCGGCCTCGATCGTCCGGCTGACCGTGCAGGTGCGGTCGTGGGACGTCGCCACCGCCCGCGGCAGGATCGCTCGCGCCGCGTCGCCGGCCTCGCCTTCGGGGAACGTCAGCCGGAACGTGACCTCGATGTCCTGCAGCCGGTTCCCGTCGGCGTCCCGGACCTTCTGGGCGTCCACTTGGACGTCGAACTGCGTCGGCTCGGCGCGCCTGCCGCACACCACGTCGACGTCGACGGCGGTGCAGCCGCCGATCGCGGCCAGCAACAGCTCGACGGGGGAGAAGTCGTCACCGGCCATGCTGCCGAAGCGCAGCTCGCCGCCGCGGGCGTTGCGGGCCAGGTAGACGCCGGTGTCGAGGCGCTCGAGGGTCACGGTGCGGTGGGTGTCGTCGGTCACCGGTGCACCCTGCCACACGACCGCCGTCGCGGCGTCAGCCGTGATCGGGTCGCCGCTCCGCGACCTGCTCGGCGACCCTGGCTTCGTGTGCCTCGACCCACGGGAGCAGCTGCTCCGCCGGCATCGCCGCGGCGAGGTGCCAGCCCTGGACGACGTCGCAGCCCAGCAGCCGCAGCCGCCGCAGGGTCTCGGCGTCCTCTACGCCCTCGGCCACCACGCGCAGTCCGAGGGCCTGTGCCATCCGCAGCGTCGACTCGACGATGGCGACATCCTTGGAGTTGCCCTTCATCTCCCGGACGAAGGAGGCGTCGATCTTCAGCTCCTGCACCGGTAGCCGGCGCAGGTAGGCCAGCGACGAGTGGCCGGTGCCGTAGTCGTCCACGGAGATCTCGACGCCGACGTCCCGCAGCCACTGCAGGGTGCGCAGCGCGGCGTCCGGGTCGGTCATCATCGCCGACTCGGTGATCTCGAGCACCAGCGCCGGGGCGGGCAGGCCGTGCTCGAGCAGCAGGTCCAGCACCCTGGCGGCGAGGTCCGGGTCGCGCAGGTCGGCCGCCGAGATGTTCACCGAGACCGTCAGCCGCCGGCCCTTCGCCGCCCAGTCGGCGCAGTCGCGCAGTGCCTGGGCCAGCATGCTCTCCGTCAGCGCCGGCATCAGCTCGTGGTCCTCGACGGCGTCGAGGAACGCCCCCGGCATGAGCAGACCGTGCTCGGGGTGATGCCAGCGGACCAAGGCCTCCACGCCGAGGACGGCACCATCCGGAGCGGCCTTCGGCTGGTAGTAGGGCACCAGCTCACCGCGGTCCAGCGCGCGATAGAGGTCCTCCACCAGCTGCAGCCGGTCGCGGCCGGTGCGGCCCTCGTGCCCCCGGTACATCACCACGCCGGCGCGGTCGGCCTTCGCGGCGTACATCGCGATGTCGGCGCAGCGCAGCAGGTCGCCGCGACTCCCGGCGTGGTCCGGAGCGACAGCGACGCCGACGCTCGCGCCGACGTGCACGGTCATCTCCGTCAGCTCGAACGGGCGCTGCAGGCCCGCCCGAGCGCGGCGGGCCACGTCCAGCAGGTCTTCCGCCGTGGTGCGCGCGCTCAGCAGCGCGAACTCGTCCCCCCCCGAGGCGTGCGACGAAGGTGTCCGCCTCGGTGGCCTCGGTCAGCCGCTCCGCGACGAGGCGCAGCAGCTCGTCACCGGCGTGGTGACCCAGGGAGTCGTTCACGTCCTTGAACCGGTCGAGGTCGAGGATCGCCAGGCCGACCACGTGCCCGTTCACCCGGGTGTGCAGCTCGCTGTGGAGCCGGTCCATCAGCGCGCGCCGGTTCGCGATGCCGGTGAGATCGTCGGTGCGGGCCTCGGCCTGTGCGACGGCCAGGTCGCGGACGCGGACGAACGCGTCCACGGTGCGCACCGCGCCTAGCAGCAGGCTCGCTGCGGCGAGCGCCACGGCGAGGCGGGGGACAGGCACCTCGGTCGCGGCGACCAGCACGACGAGCGCGGCCAGCCCCGCGGCGGCTGCGAGCCACAGGGACTGCGCGCGGACGCCGGGCTCCCGGCGTCCCAGGTCGTCGGCGCGCCAGGCGCCGTGAGCCATCAGGGTCAGGCCGAGCGCCCAGCCCGCGTCCAGGACCGTGCCCACCTCGTAGGTCCCCGTGGCCACCCGGTGCGCGTAGAGCGCGTCGGCCACGACGAAGACGAGGAGGCCCGCCGCGAGGTACCGGTACAGGGCCGGTCGGTGCCCGCCGCCGGCGATCATCACGGCGATCGCGGTGGTGATGAGGGCGACGTCGCCGACCGGGTACGCCAGGCTGACCGCGTAGGCCAGCAGGTCACCCTCGAAGTGGGGCGCGAACGGCTCGAAGACCCACACTGCGAAGGCTGCAGCCGCCAGGCCTGCCATCACGGTGTCCAGGACGATGCCCGACCGCAGCCGCCCGGCCGGTGCTCGCAGAGAGAGGAGGACGCCGACCAGCGCGAACGGGTAGAGACCGAGGTACCCGGCGTCCGCCGCCGTGGGGAACGGCACCGGGTCCTGGTACTGGACCCACGACAGGTAGACGACGTTGCCGGTGACGAAGGACGCGATGCCGAGGGCGAGGACCGCCGCCCACCGGCGGTCCTCGGGCACGAGCGCGGCCCGCGCGGCGATCACGAGGGCGGGGAGCGCGATGGCAGCGTTGCCGAGGACGATGTCCCGGACCGTCACCGCCGCCCCGTCGAGCGGCAGCGCCAACGCGACGACGAACAGCGCCGTCACGGTCCAGAGGGCGAGCAGGAGCCCCCGTGTCACGGCGTCATGTCCGCGCCGCGCGCGCCGGCCATCTGTCGCCACGATCCCCGTTCCCGTCCCGAGTGCCCCGACAGTGTCGGCACGCTCGGCGGCGGACTTGACGGCACCACGCCGGCGTGTGGCGCATGTGAATGCTGTGACCGGGCGCTAGCCTGCCGGGAATGGCGACCCGTACGTCTTCGCCCGCGCGCCGCCCGGGCTCGTCGCGGACCTCGGCCGCGCGCAGCGGCCGGCCGTCCGGCTCGCGCGGCCGCGCCTCCAGCCGTCCCTCCGGGCGCGCCACGCCGCGACGCCGCACCGGCCTGCCGCTGCCCCTGCGCGCCGTCCGGGGCGCCTGGATGGGCACCGCCCACTTCGTCGGAGGAGCCGCCCGCCGCATCGGGCACGGCGCGCGCGACCTCGACCCGGCCCACCGCCGGGACGGGCTCGGGTTCACGTTCATCGGCCTGGCCATCGTCGTCGCCGCCCGGGAGTGGTGGGGTCTGCCCGGCGCGTTCGGGGACGTCGTCCACGCGGTCGTGGCCGGCACGTTCGGCCGCGTAGGGCTCGCCGTCCCGCTGCTGCTGCTGGGGCTCGGCGTCAGGCTGCTGCGCCACCCGGACCTCACGGGGGCCAACGGCCGCATCGGCGTCGGGCTCAGCGCCCTGACCGTCTCGGCCGCCGGGCTGACGCACCTGGCCGCCGGCCTGCCCAGCCCGCCGGACGGCGCGGACGCCATGCGCGGCGCGGGCGGGATCATCGGCTACCTCGTCTCCAGTCCGCTGGAGGCGGCGGTCACCGCCTCGGTGGCGGTGCCGCTGCTGGTGCTGCTCGGGTTCTTCGGGCTGCTCGTCGTGACCGCCACTCCCGTGCACGCGATCCCGGACCGGGCGAGGGCCGCGTACGCCGTCCTGACCGGGCACAGGCCGGCCGAGGACGCCGGTCAGTCGGCGCCCAGGGTGCGCAAGGTGCGCGGTGA